>NZ_JAQCZB010000001.1:403538-483283 GCF_027682785.1 Coprococcus sp. AF51-11b1
TAAAGTAATGTTTTATAATAAATCTCCGACAGAATTTATCTTATAAACAGCCAAAAACTCCCGAAGGAGCTTTCCATGCTTTAGATATACACCAATTCTTTTAACACAATCTCTTCTGCAATATTACGAATACCATTTACCAATCTGCCAGCTTTTATCCTAGTTTGGACAATAAAACACAAGTTTCTATATGGCTCGACTGCTCTCTAAGTACGTCTGCCAGTTCTGTCCGTATGCGGAAACATATCTAAGAACCTTTTAACGATAGGTCTAGGCTATCGTTAAATAGTAGCAATTCCAGAATTAAGTTCTTCTTCATTGTAAGTCATCTGAAGTTCTTTTCTGAAAAAATTGTATTCTCGAACTATCCTAGTTACAATTTCCTTTATCAAGCGAAATTCCTCGCCATCCGCGATTTCTTTATCAACACCCAAATTAGTAACTAAACGATATGAAACTGCTAATTTAAGTAGTTCTGGCGTAGCAAGATGACCATTGCTGATAATATACTCACAAATTTTCTTTTGATCGAATTCTGAAATTTCTGTTTCTATAAAAGATTCTTCATGTGTAGTTTTTCCTAGTTCAAATGTTGTTTTAACCCTTCTTGTAGGGGAAATCTTAACAAAAGGATAATCATCAAATGTCAAATCCCTTCCGTCAGTCAGTTTTATTATATGCTTTGTATATTCAGATTGAGTAACTATCGCATATAAAAAACTATACAACCCTTCATATTGTTTATAGTAAAAGTCATATTTAAATTCCAGATCCTGAGAAAATCTTGCCATTTCCTGTCGAAATTCCTGCTGTACTTCTTCTGTTTTTCTGGTTATTTCTTTAACATCTTCTTTTGTCGCTAGGTTTTCACCTTTTTTCTCCATATATGATGGTAAATAGTTTTTGGTAAATAAACCTAGCAGAAATACTGTTATGATACCAAGAACCTCTAGCGCTATAATTACCCAATCCATTAACGCACCCTCCAATTTTATATTTAAATGAATATCAGCTATAAATGACTTTTTTGTCTCTCGTATATTCCTCGAAAGTATTCTCGACTTCATCAAACACTTTTTGCATTTCCTCATATATTTTTCCTGACACATAAGCTTCTCTCATAGACGGTTTCTCCATAACTGCCCATTTCAACTGAGAATATGAGTACTTTGTAAAGGCAATCCACTGCGGATAGTTGATAGCCATAGGATTTTCTGAAAAAGTAACTTTTCCGGCATTAACTGCTGTTGCCGCCGAATGCCCTAAGAATAACATAGTGGCTAGCTTTGGATGCTTTTCTCTGTTTAAAGAAACAGGGATGGAATCCTTTATTGAATAGCCCTCACTGATTCTTTTAAAAGCATATCCCATTCGAACAATCACCTCTACCAGCATTGTCGGAATTGACATAGAGCAAAAGTGAATAAAATCATATCCTTCGTAATACATTCCCTGCACGATTTCAGCGATGGTTTGGTCATACTCTCCAATGTTTCCAAACTGAAGAAGATTGAACAAACTCATAAATGGCACCGGCAGTCCCATTGATGTGGTCACATCCGATTTAAAATGAGCAATCTGCTTTGCCAAAGCCTTGAAGATTTCTGTTTCTTTTCTTTCAGCATAGTTTTCCATCACTTGACTAACTACTTTTCCGTTTTTGTCAATAGTTGTCATACGTCCAGTCAAAATATCAGCAACACCAAAAACAAAACCTAATACCGGATCATGTCCAAGCTGCAGCAATCTGTGATAGTAGGCGGACAGCCCTTCGACACGAATTGTTGTATGACGATTGTCCTGAGCATCAAACGGAACTTTACTCTCCTTCGAATTAGCAAGTTTCTGCATTTCTTCTTCAGGGAACTTCCTATCAAAATAATCTCTAATATAATTTGATAACGGCCCTGCTTTCAATCCTTCCGATGTTTTCTGTGGAATTCCCACCATCAATGTATCAACCGCCGATCCTACCATTCCGGCAAGTGCTCCAATTGCCACGTCAACCTTATCAAGCCTATGTATTTGATTAAACTCTATGTTCATTAAATGGATGGCTTCCGTATTTTGCTGTAATTCTTCCTCTGTAAAAATAGACTTAATATCACATTCACCGGATACAAATCTATCAGCCTCAGCAAAGACTTCATTCCAAGGACGGATAACAACTGCCCTGCGCTTTGCTAATGAAACCGTTGTTCTCTTTTTCTGTGGCAAATCATATCCTCTGCTTCTTAGTATTTCTTCTGCTGCAGAAGCATCAAACTTTGGTGCATTTTCTCTTTGATTTTGTATTTCTTTTAACATCATATCATGATGTATTATTACTTTATTGATTTCTTGCTCTGTATTTTCACCTCTACTCTTCATTATTTGATTCACCACCTTCACTTGACTCTACAAGTGCATCACACAGAGCACTATTCAGCTTCTTCAAATACTCATTTTCTTCTGATAAATCCTTATAATCTCGAATCTGAGCGTCATGCTTTTGAAGTGCATCTTTCTGAAGAGTCTCCACTTCTTCATAATGTTTTCGTTCTTTCCGTCTTTTCCTCCATTGAATAAAATTGGTAATTCCCAAAAGTCCCAGAAGACCCAAAACACCTAAACCCGTCTCTTTCGGATGTTCTTCTATTCCATGTGCAAAATTGTCAAATACACCATTTGAGTTGTTTTGCATTTCAAATTCTTCCTTCTCCTGATCCATCTGCACGCCTCCCGCTACGCTATACCGAGATCTTTCTGCAAATCTGTTATTGCTCTTTGAAGTAAAATGTTTAAACTCTGCAAATAATCCATTCGTTCTTTATCTGCATCAGCTTCTTCTTTTAATGCTTTAATAATTGCATCATGTTTACTCAAGGCTTCCTTATAAAGTCTTTCTTTTTCTTGACGCAATTGCTTATTCTTCAGATGTGCTGCAACTCCTACACCTACACCTCCAAGAACAGCGACTGGTGCAGCAAGCACAAAAACACCTGCTGCCATTCCACCTCCAACAATACCACCAGCTGCTGCAAGTCCAGAAGTTATTCCTGCCGCCGAAAGACCCACAACGGATCCTAGTCCATACAGAGCGGCAAATGAGCCAACTCCACCAATACCTGCACCAAGTGCCCCAGCTAAAACTTCCGGAATAGCACTCTCTCTTATCGTTCTCTTTTTATCATCAACAGCAACTGCTGCTTCATTCACTACATTAACTACAGATTGGAGTGATTCAACGCTCTGAAAATTCATATTTTTCTTTTTTGTAACATAGCCTTTCTTATCGTTGCTCATCACTTATCCTCCTTTCTCTTATCTGTAGTCATGACTGCCTTTGCCAGCCATCCTCCAACTGCAGCACCTACAATCGGCACTCCTGCAAAAGGAACTGCCATTACACCTGCGACAACTGCTCCAACTGTTCCTGCAGTCTTCATCCACTCTTTTGAAACAGTCTCTCTTGTTGCAGTACCTGCTAATATTGCAGGAGACATTAAATTTGCTTTCTCAAGCAATTTATTATAATCCGCTTTTGAATAATTCTCTGGATGATCAACCAACATATCCAGGAGAGTTTTAACCATCTCGGTTTCTTCCGGATGCTTTACAATTTCTGCATCAATTACACTTCTCATAGCGATATACTGTGTCTTTGTCAGCTTATTTCTTCCGCTTTCAATATTATTGATTGTCTGACGGGTAACACCAATCTGATCTCCGAATTCAGCTGCAGTCCACCCAATAGCTCTGCGTATCAACAGTAAATTATCTTGCATTCTCTGAATCTCTTCCATTGATGCCTCCTCCTTTTGAAATATAATATCATTTGACAATATATTTGTCAATGTACATTGTGTGAACAAAAAAATTCCTCATTACCCAGAATCACTTCTTAGTAATGAGGATGCTCCATCTCTCAAAATTCATCTTTTTACTTCTATCTGAACCTGTGCCTTAAAGCAGATCGTAAACTTATCTTCATATATCTTTATCTGCTCAATATATTTTCTAACCATTCCTTCATCGTATTCTGACAGTTCCTGATCCGCATCTTGAAGGAAATCGGTTAGTTCTGCAATTCTCTTTTTCACACCCTCTGTCTCTGCTCTCTGTACCAGAAGTTTCTGTTTCTCTTCTCTTAAATTATCTATCTCATCGGCAAGTGCTGTATAATCTTTTTTTGCATGAGCAAGCTTTACTAGCTCTTTCTGCTTTTTCTTTAGGATAACATTCACCTTTTCTATCTCATCGGAATTATCGTCTGCAAGTGCTGTTTCTATATTATCCTTTAATATCCGCATCATTCTGTCTGAGCAGCTAAGTAGCTGATTGATTGCCTTGACGGTTGCATTTTGAAGTTCTGATTCCTGCACGGTTGATGCATCACAAGCGGAGGGCCCATTCTCCACTCTCGTACAGCATCTCCATACTGTGGATTTCTTTCCTCTATTGTTCCAGGCAATTCGTCTGTAGATATCTCCGCACTTTGTGCAGGTACAAATGCTAGAAAGAGCATATTTACTGGAATAGATTCTTTTCTTTTTACCATCCTTTCCACTCATAAGATTGGCTCGTCTAATCATTTCTTCCTGCACCTGTGCAAATATATCTCGTGCTATAATGGGCTCCTGGCTGTCTTTCACATAATACTGCGGAACTGTCCCGTCATTTCTAATTCGGATTTTTTCTATATAATCTGTAGTAATCGTTTTCTGCAGAAGTGCATCTCCCATGTATTTTTCATTTCTAAGGATCCCACGAACAGTGCTTAAATGCCATTTATATCGTTTGCCACCAGTCTTGATTTTGTCTCGTTCCAATCCATCTGCAATGTCTCTTAAACTAGCTCCTTCTAAGTACTCTCTGTAAATTCTTCGAATAATCTTTGCTTCATCCTCATCAATGATAAGATTGCCATCCTCATCCTTTGTATACCCAAGGAAATGTTCATGATTAACCTGTACTTTTCCTTCCTGATATCGAAACTGCAGTCCTAACTTTACATTCTGCGACAAGGATGCGGACTCCTGCTGTGCCAGCGAGGCCATAATGGTAAGAAGCAGTTCTCCGGATGCTTCCAGTGTATTGATGTTTTCCTTTTCGAATATAATGGCTATATTCTTTTCCCTCAGCTGCCTCACATATTTCAGGCAGTCGATAGTGTTTCTTGCGAATCGGCTGATGGACTTTGTAATAATCATATCAACCTTTCCGGCCATACAACTGTCTGTATCCGTTAGGTTTTAACACGCCGAATAAATCTCTTATGATCTGTTCCTGCCAATCAATCAGCTCAAATTTCTTTCCCGCCCATGTTCCTTTGGTATGGCACAGCTCCTCAATAAAGCTGACAGCAAAATCCGCCATCGTTTCATCGTAATGCGAGGTATCCGCCATGAACTTGGTAGGCTTATAATCTTCTAATTTTCGCAAGCTGCATCACCTCCAAAATTGCATAAAAATAAGCCGCATCACTGCGACTGTCCAATATATATCGTAGAACGAGGAACACACCCTTGCGGGCGGTTCTTCTGAAACTTTCTGTTTTAGTTATATTCCTTCATCAAAATGGCAAGTGCCATCTCGGTTTCTTGGTCGGCCGGAGGAATATTCAATCCTCTGTCATAGTTATAGGCGATCTCACCGTCTCGCTTTAACATCAGCTTGGAAATCCTGCCGCCGTCCATACCGTAATCTTCGCTCGGCTCTTCGAAGTGTTTGACCCAGTAGTGGAAGATGTTGTTTGAAACCTTGATGCTTCCTTCTGCCCACATGCTTATCTCACCTCCATCTTGATTGCCGGAATTCTGGAATGCTCTCCGGTTTCCCAATCGGTGTATCTTGCGTTGACCGTTGTAAGTCCGTTCATGTAGATGCCGTTCTTTTCAAATTCTGCTAAGGTTTCGATAAGGCTTGAAAATGCAGAGCTGATGGTGAACTCTTTGATTCCTCTGGTGATTTCTATAATATTGATGACTCGATTATCGGAAATAATACAGTAATCATTTCTGAATATAATGATATTATCAGTGGCTACTCGTCTGTGCCAGGATATAACGAACCGCTGTTCAAATCCGTTATTCAATTGTATGTAAACTATAATGGGAATGGGATAGCAAGAAAAATCATTGATGTTCTTTTTCACTGCTTATACGATGTGAGCATTATTAATTTCACAGGTGCTATCAACTATTATAAATCACCAGATTTCAATAGCCTTAGTCAGTCCATAAAAACCGCCATGACTGAAGTGGCAAATTACATTGTTGGCGAGGAAATAAATGCAAACCTCAACGGAATACATCCAGTCTATAACGTAGATACCATGAGTCCTTCTTGGAAAGTCGATTCTCTATTATGTGCCGCTTACTTTTCAATTTTTTATTTAAAACCGGACTTAGAATTATATAGACCATGTGACAATCCTCGATGTGGAAAATACTTCCTAGTAAAAACCACATCAACAAGAAATAGATATTGCAGTACTGAATGTTGCAATCGTGTTACACAAGATCGCTATAGAAAGAAAAAACGTGAATTAGCTGAAAATTAGAACAATCCCTCTGCTTTTTATGCAAGTAGAGGGATTTTCATTTTATTATTTTTTCTCTTGTCCAATGTTGTAATTGAGTGATTCTGCAACCATTGAAACAGACTGCTTGGAAGACATATCCATATATGAAACCGGAGTATGTTTTGGTGCCCCACCTACTGGTGGCACTTCACCTTTACCAAGTACCGCTTCTATGCAATCAGCTAATGCAACTTTCTCTTTCATAGGATTTCCGGTGTAGTGGTACATCAAATATCGAGTATCCATTACAATACCTTGAATACGTTCATAGAATTTTTTGTTATGTCTCCAATCACCAACCGCTTCTCCAATATTTCCGACAACGCTAGTGAGTTCAAAATAATTCTGTTCCATATTGTATGGCATAATAAAAGCATTAAATAAAGAATTCGTATCGATGCCTTTATATTTTTCGAGGTACTCACCGTATGTAATCTGCTTGTTAATTGATGAACCATTTGGCAGATGTTCTGGAATACCTGTCCAACCATACTTGTAGCACTTTGCATCCAAAATGTAATACTTACCATTATAAATCATAATAGTATCTGGCATTAGAGGACGTTTTTCTTTATACTTTCCATGACTTAATAACCATCGTGAACGAGGGAAATATTTGTCCTTATCTTTCTCACCAAATGCACGGTCAATAAGTTTTTCCCAAACATGATCAAAATCATCAGTACCAAAGTAAAACTGTCTGTCAGAAGTTTTTTCATCCATGTACTCAAGCATATCCTTCATCGCCTGGAACAGATTTCTTTTTTTGTCATCATTCGTTGCTCCTAATTTTGAAGTTAATATTGCAATCGAAGTTTTGACATCCGGATGCGGCCCCGGCTGTTCTGGCATATAAGGAACATAAAGCCATCCCAGCTTTTTAAATGCTTCATAAACACAGAAACGATTAATCTGCGTGATTTGCTTCGAATCATTCGGTGTCGTTGCTCTAACCGTAAATTCTGTATAAATAAAGGAACTAACCCCACCCTTTTGCTGAACCAATGGTACTTGATTTCTAACCGTTCTTGGCCAATCCTGCTTACCTGTAGCGCTTGTCTTAAAAGTCGGATCAACCTCAACATAATACTTTCCACCGATAGAGAAATAGTATTCTATAACGCTTTTATACGCATTGATTGGAAAGTCAACCGACTGTGGAGCTGCGAATTTATTTATAGCAAGTAGTCTATCCTCCGATGTTGTAAACTCAGACAAGACTTGAATCAAATGCTTTATATCAGTTCTTATCTCATTATCTGTTTCCGGCAGTTGATATCCGATAGGAAAATAGACCATCGCATTATCAGAGTCTGCTTTGATTCCAACAAATCGATCTCCATCTTCATTTGAGTTCACGTGACAATGCTTTTTTATATCATCATCAACCAGTGCAGTGTGTAATGCTGTGTCCAAATCCATATTGAATCACCACCTTACTCTTCTGGATTGGTAAATGCTGCTCTTACATTTTCCTTAAACATTGCAAAACGATCCATCTTCTCTGCATACATAAATGTACGAATAACCTGCTCCAAACTTTGGAACTGGGAGGTCTCAAAAACAACCTCTCTGTTGAACTTAAATGCATCGTCCCAAAGATACTTGATAACCTTCTCAGGAAATTTACGATTCTGTTTCATCGCATTTCTAATAGTATCCAATCTTTCTTTTTCTGCTTCTGTGATAGATTTATCCTCTTCTTTTCTTCTCAGATTATCATATTCACCATCTGAAAGATTACCCATCTCCTGGTCGTATCTTAAATCTCTAAGATGTACGAAATATGCGCCGAGACGTTTATCCTCTGCTGAAGTCATTCTTGCGTTATTTCCAACAATAATGTTGTTGATTTGTGTACAGAAAACTTCCCATGTGATTCCAGTATCTAGAATCACTGCATCAGCCAAATTTCTGTCAACATGTTCAAAGTTATTTTCAATCAAACGCATTTCCCATCTGCGCTGGAAAGCAGTATCAAGAGTAAATACGTTCTGGTCAGAGGTATTCATTGTTCCGAGAATTGAAAGGTTTGATGGAATACGAACCTTATGTTTTGGATCGCCATAAACAATCTTTGCGATATTCGCATTTGTGATTCCATATTCACTTGTTCCGACTGGATAACCATCATCATCAAAATCTCTGATTTCAGTTTTTCTGTCAAGTAACTGGAATACTTCACCGAATATTGCTGGAGCATTACCTCTGTTTATCTCCTCAATAATAAGGATATATTCTTTTTCCGGATTACGATACGCATCTGCTAAGATGTTTGTAAAAGGACCAGAAGTAAACTTATAGCTAACCTGTCCATCATCATCTACATTCGGAAGAATCTGCCCTATAAAGTCAGAATATGTGTAATCTGGATGGAAAACCAATCTTTCTACATTTGTTTCTTTTTTACAGTACTCATGTTCAATGGTCCAACTCTTTCCCGATCCAGGAACTCCGTAAAGAAGAACATTACAACCTGATGTAATCCTATCTTCTTCAATCCCCATAATACTATAATCACCAAATGGGCATTCTTTATTATCGATAAATTGCAATCTGAACGGTTCTGTGTCGATTACTCCACGACGCTCACCTCTAAATATTTCCTCAAGACCTATATCATGCGGCCACGCATCAGGCATTGTATCTTTGTTGACAAATCCAGCATAATATTTTCTGTTTGATGTTTTTATAATCCAAATAACCAAATTGTCAATAATGCCCTCAAAATTTCCATCCGATGTATAATCTCCGTTAGTGTCTTTATTTGCTTCGGGGAATCCATTATCAACACTCCATGCCGGATGTTTATACTTCATGTTCTGTCGGCTAATTCTATAATTGTTTCTGCCGCTCCTAGGTGCAAATTCTATAAATGCGCTTCCTACTTTGGAATTACCTAAAACATATGCGTTAAAAGTATAAACTGATCTCGTCTCTCCCTTTTCCTTAAGCGGACTATCAGAAACTTCTGCATAACTTAAGAAATCAACAATTTTTTCATTTGGAATTCCTGCTGCTTCTAAGTATGTCTGTCCACCACCACCTTCCGGTCTGTCAATGTCATAAAGTTTTTTGAAATCGGATGGATTAATTTTTCTATAAAAAATTCTTTCAATATATTCCATTTAATTTCCTACCTTTCTACAGAAATTAAATATTCTTTTAATTTCTGTGGTAATTTACTGTCATTACTTCTGAAACGATTATAATCAATTTCTTGTACCAATACATTTCCAAATTTACTAAAGCACTCCTGTAGCTGTTCTAACGTAAATAACCCATCTTCACTGTAACTAATCAAGAACTTTGAACATTGCATGTCAGAAATAATTTTTTCAAAAGATTGCAAGCCTTTTGTTTTTGTACAAAGTTTAGAATGTTGATCCCACCAATCACGCAAGCCACTTTTACCAACTGCATCTGGAAAATCACCCCTAGCAATTGTCTCCAATATATGATAATTAGCTGCATACTGTCTTTTCATATATGGCGGATCAATGTAACACAAATCTGCTTTTATAGTAGCTGCAAGATTCTCAGCAAAGCCTAGCTTGATAACATGCCCTTCATTATTATCATCATAAAAATCAACTGGTTTTAATTCTAGCCTCTCCAATGAATTCTTTTTAAACGAAGATAAAAAATATCCATATGTTCCTGATATATTGGCTACCTCATTTACCGCCATTATAAGTGTATGCTTTAACAAAGATTCTTCACTTTTATTTATAAGTTTATCATCAATCCACTCATTTATTTTTTCTCGAATTGCATCAATACGCATTGCATTTTCTGATGTGAAATATTTTCTAGAGGGTGTGCCATTTCTCGGTGTTCCCTCTGGTGAAAATTCCCGATAAAAAAAACTTTTTTTCGGTTCTATGCAATTTAAATATTTTAATACCGATTCATACATGCATTGTGAATCATCGGTAATAATGTCTTTTAACCCCAAAAACTCAGGCGGTTTTTTCATGCAAAGGTTTACATTAAGATGATGATAAGAATATGTCATAACATCAGATGCAACAACCTTATAACCTTTCTTTCGTAATTCTAATGATACCGTTCCCGTTCCTGCCATAATATCAGCTACTGTACCCGTATCCCCTATCATTTGCTGAACCTTATCAAGAATATATGGAGTTAGTTTTGCTTTATTTCCTATATATCTATACATTAACATCTACCTCAACTTTCATATTATTTACAGCACCTAAATCAGGAAGACGATTCATCTCATCATAAATCAATCGGATTTCAGCATCGGTTAATTCATACTTTCGACAAATTAATTTTTCAAGCTGCAAATCTTTAGAGTATTCATATTTTCTTGCTAAGTCTTTTGCCAGTTTAATAATTTCTATATCTAGTGCTGATTGCGTATATTCTCGTATTGGCAATGAATAAATAATTTGCTTGGTTAAGTATGGATGTGATTTCCATTCATTCTCGCCATATACCTTTAGATAAAAATAATATATAACTCTAGAATTAAGTAGGGCCAAATAATACTCCAACGGGGTACCATCAGCATTATCCCTTAATTTTAAAATATATACCGTTTGGCTCGTCATACTTCCCGTATAATCAATTGATGCATAAATTCCCAACCCTGTTTTTCGTACAATTAGTTTCGGTGGAGTGTACATTCTCAAATCCTTATAATTAATTCCTGGAACAGATGTTTTTATATAGCATTTGCCTTCTATTCCATACCGTTTAACATTCTCACCTACTAAAATGCGATTGTCATTTCCTGTAGAATGTTTAGAAATAACACTTCCAATTGTGCTTTCGGAAACTTCGATTTTCTTTCCACAATATGTACATATCTTTTCACCATTTTCTAATTGTGACTTTTTATAGCCTTGCGCACATCCACATTTACTACAAAAAACAACATTCCCAGATTTTGAGATTTCAACACCACGGCCAAAATTAAATTTTTCACCCCATATAATTGAACTGGATTTAATTTTGGCCAATAACTCTTCTTCTTCTCGTCTCGTATCAACATCAAAGTTACATGACGGATTCTCTAAGAAACGTTTTTGCAATACTTGATGGACATTTTCTTTATATATATCCATAAGTTGTATATCCGTTAAAAGATATTTTTTTCTATTATCAGTTGATAGCCTAAAACACTTGGTGATACTCTGTTCAGTCGGTTTTCTTTTTTTGCACACAATAATCGTAGTTGCTCTATTAACTTCATCAAATAATTTTTCACCTAAACGAGCAATGACCTTTATTTCTGTATTTTGAGTCAAGAATCTCCTAAGATTTTCATTCTGTGAATCAAAAATGGAATCTGGAATAATAAAGGCAAAAACACCATTTTCACAAATCATTTTGTAGGCTAATTCTAAGAAAAGGACAAAACTATCATATTGTCCAACTGTCAACTCAAATCCGGCATTTCTTAAATCATCACGATTATATATCTTTTCAGAACTCCACGGAGGATTAGCTATAATAGCATTTATTACAGGAAGTTTTCCTGCCCAAAACTCAGCTGTTTTTTTTCTAACATTTTTAGGTAAAATAGTATCGTTGTTAATTATGGTATATTCTCTACTTGCTGATAAAATTGCAGTCTTATCTACATCTATACCTATATATTCATACCCTTTTCCTTTAATCTTTTTTACTGAATCTAATAATGCGCATTCGCCACAGGCCGGATCCAATACCTTTATGTTATCAAATTTGCTTTCTTCAATTTCAGAGCATAGTAATTCTGCAGCAAAATCTGCTAATCTATCTGGTGTATAAACTACACCATATTTTCTTGCGACCATAGATAGCCTCCTTAGTATTCGTTGATATCTATTCCCGAATTAAGTAGTCGTTCATAGCGTTCATATGAAAATACCACCGCAATTGGTTTCCCATTTTTTTGAATGAATGCAGCCTGATCATGATCAACCAGATTTCTTATCAACTTCGAAGACTGCCCACGATTGAATTCTCCAATGTTTAAATGTTCCATTGGTAACTTTATTTTTTTATCACTCACGAGCTATACCTCCCTAGCATAATTCAACTATTATAATATATCATATTTCAATTCAAATTACAACTTATTTTACAACTTGTATTTACATTATAATTGTAATTACATTTTAGCATAAAAAACACATTTAAGATTTGATGTTCTAATTTTAAATGTGTTTTTGCTTCGTATTATTTTTTCAATTAAATGTACCTACAGAATGCCGCCTTCATCTTAACCATTACATCAGCAAGCCATTCAAACTGAGATTCCCATTGACTCTTGTTTGCAAATTGAACCGATTTCTCAAGTACTATCCTGCTTGCTTTTCTGTCTGGTAGTTCTCTCCAATCAAACGATAATCCACATAACGATTCTATATTCTCTTTATTTTCCAAAAGAGAATTATATAAATCAGGGTCATCATTAATATACAGTTCCACATCCAATTCATCCCTCTTTTGAATCTGAGATACTGCAATATGGCATGCCGAAGAACCAATACTGAAATTCATCCAATGATCTGTAGACGGTTTTCTTCTCTTGAAATTCTTTGCAAATGCCGGAATATTAAAAACGTAGTCTTCAAAAGCCACCCAATAGTCATATCTCGACTGTTGAGTTTCATTCACAGATTCACTCTTCCTCACTTCTTTCGTCCAATCATTAGGTCTCTCTACTACTTCAAACTTGACTGCTGGCTCAGAACTTCCAATTCTATATAGCTTGATTTCACATAAAAAGAATCCTACATTATCATCAGTATGATTATTCAACCATTCAATAGCCGCTTTATGCTCCTCACGTGCGTGCTTTACAACCCAAATCACAACATCCGCAGACTTTCCAGATGCATATGTAATCAATTTTCCAAGATGGTCATGATTGGTATCTTCCAACTGATTTTCAATTATGATTTTTCTATCAGTTCCCGTTTCAGACGCAAAAATGTCAACGTTAAAGTCTCCAACAGATGACTCTGTTTCATCTACAGTAATATCCATTCCAACCGCATCAGCTAGCAAGGATATGTTATCGTCCTGCGAAAGCCATGGCGTAAAATCAAGGGCTTCATGCGGCCACACAGTACGCAAATCCTTTATTTCTTCTAATCTGCTCAAATTAATCACTTTTAATCTTGCCTCCTTCTCAATCATTTTTATTGAACCCCTCTAGGGTTCAAATCTCTTATATCCATCTCCTAGTGTCAACCCCACCGAGTAGACCAATTCCCACTAGGCTATTTACAAGCATCAAAAAAGGACTTTCCGCAAGACTTCATACACTTTTTAACGATAGCCTCTAAGAAAGTCCTTTAACTGCTACACTATATTTACTTGTCAGGGTTCACCTTTGACATCAAAACTACCGTCTCCACATGATAAGTGCTCGGGAAAAGATCCACACACCCAATCCGTTCTACCTGATATCCTCTTCCCTGCAGAAGCTCCAGATCTCTTGCCAGGCTGGTCGGCTTGCAGGCAATATAAACCATTCTTTCCACACCAAAATCAATGATCTTTTCCAGTGCTTTCGGATGCACACCGTCTCTTGGTGGATCCAATACGATCAGATCCGGTACTTCACCCAGATTATCGATTACTTTCAACACATCTCCAGCCCAGAAGGTACAGTTATCGAGTCCATTTAAAGCAGCATTTTCTTTTGCAGCCTCTACAGCCTCTTCAACGATCTCCACACCCACTACTTTTTTTGCCACTGGTGCAAGGATCTGTGCAATCGTTCCGGTTCCACTGTAGAGATCAAAGATTACCTTATCTTTCGTCTCACCGATATAAGATCTTGCTGCCTCATAAAGCACTTCCGCGCCAAGGGAATTAGTCTGGAAGAAAGAAAATGGTGTGATCTTGAACTTCAGTCCCAGAAGTTCCTCATAGAAATAATCCTGTCCATATAAAATTTTGGTTCCTTCATCTTTTACCACATCCGCAAGGCTGTTGTTGGTTGTATGAAGAATTCCGGCAAGCTTCCCATCATAAGAAAGACCGGTAAGCTTTTCCACCAGTCTGGCTTCATCTAGCTGTGCCTCCGATGTTGTTACCAAATCAATCAGAATTTCTCCGGTGCGAACTGCCTTTCTCACAAGAAGATGACGGAAAAATCCAGTATGGCGCATTCTGTGATAATACGGAAGACCTGTATCTGTCGCAAACTCCAGAACAGCCTTTATAATTCGTCTGAAATCCTCATCCACAATCTTGCATTCTGTAACATTTACAATATCGTGAAAGCTGCCTCTTTTATGCATGCCAAGTGCAAGAGGTCCGTCCTTATATTCGTCTCCAAAAGAAAATTCCATTTTATTGCGGTATCCCTCTCTGACAGGGCTTTCTTTAACACCCTCCCAGATATAATCACCATCAACCGCCGCATCCATCATCGCATGGATCTGCGCTTCCTTCATCTCCACCTGCTTTTCATACGGCAGATTCTGATAAGTGCATCCGCCACAGGCTCCAAAATGCGGACATGCCGGCTGACATTCTTCCGGTGAATGCTCCAGAATTTCCAGAAGCCGTCCCTCTGCCTGACCTTTTCGTATCTTATTCACCGCGAAACGCACCTTTTGTTCCGGAACGGTATTCTTCACGATCACTTTTTTTTCTTCGTCCTCTACCACGGCAAATCCTTTATTCGGGAAATCTACCCTTTCTATATATCCTTCTAATATCTGTCCTTTTTTCATCTATCTTTATACCCTCACATAGAAAAGGCAGGAATCTTTGACAATTCCTGCCTTCGCTGCTTTCTTAATATTACTGTACTTCATCTTCATCACTGAAGAAATCATTGTCGAAATCATCGTCAAAATCTTCTTCAAAGTCTTCCAGATAATCCGGAGTAAAGAAACAATATACTGCATATGCAATTGCTGCAACTGCTGCTACCGCACCGATAATTGCAAGAATCCAGAGAACAGTTGTCTTCTGATCATCATCTTTCTTATGCATCATATCGTTGAGTTTCGTTGTTGCAAGTAATTCTTCGATTCTGTTCATCTCCATACACGCCCTTTCTGCCGTCACTCTCTGCTTCGGCTCACTCATTGTTTATAGCTAGTATACCACAAATCCATGCATAATTTCCACCATATTGCACAGATTTTCCGAAAAAGAATGTGTTTCTTAGGCACATAGTGCAATTTTAGTCAATTTTCTGCAGTTTTGCAAACATGGCAAACATCTTCTTCGTGCCCGCCGTATCAAAGTCCACAGTCACTTCATAGTCTCGTCCGCCTTCTGTGATCTGTGTCACCAGACCTTCCCCAAACTTAATATGACGCACTCTGTCCCCCACATCATATCCCGGACCTTTTCCCTTGGTCACAGTAAACTGCTGTTCAGGCTTTGTCGCTGCGAACGCTTTTGTCGCAAATGCCTGCTTTGCCTGACGGTAAGCAGATACCTTTGGTTCCTCCTCTGTCTGCTCTTTTTTGAACAGGGCACCGGTAGAAAGCAGACTCAGCGGAATCTCTTTTAAGAATCTGGACATCTTATTATACTGTGTCTCACCGTGTACCATCCGTCGTCTTGCACAGGTCAGCGTCAGATTCTCCTTTGCACGGGTAATTCCCACATAACAGAGTCTTCTCTCTTCTTCCAGCTCTGCCGGATCATCTGCCGTGATCGTCATATAACTTGGGAAAATCCCATCTTCCAGGCCGGCGAGATAGACGTGTGGAAATTCCAGGCCTTTCGCACTATGTAAAGTCATCAGCACCACATAGTCCGTCTCCTCATCAAGACTGTCGATATCTGCAACCAATGCCACTTGCTCTAAAAAACCGGAAAGTGTCGATTTTTCATCTTCTGCTTCACAGGACTCTTCGTATGCAACAATTTTATTCCGGAGCTCTTCAATATTTTCCAGACGGCTTTCTGCTTCTTCATCAGAATCTGCCTGCAGTTCTTCTACATATCCAGTCGCATCGATAATCTCATCCATCAATTCCGCTACACTCATGCGTTCGCCTTCGGCTTTAAAATGCTCAATCAGGGCTGCAAAGGATTCGATTTTGCCAAGCGCACGTCCGATTCCCGGAACCGATCCTGCAGCCAGGATTGCTTCATAGAAACTGATCTCCCGTTCCGTTGCATAATCCTGCACCCTTCCGATAGTTGTCAGTCCGATTCCCCTCTTCGGTACATTGATGATCCTCCGTACTGCCAGATCATCTTTTCCATTATCTACTGTTTTTAAATATGCCAGCAGATCCTTTATTTCACGTCTTGCATAGAAGTTTACTCCACCAACGATCTTATACGGAACATTGGATACCACCATCTTTTCCTCGAATATACGTGACTGCGCATTGGTTCTGTATAAAATAGCGAAATCCTTATATTCTCTTTTTCCACTGTTCACCTTGTCTTTGATATCACTGACAATATAATCCGCCTCATCGTAAGCAGAATCAAACTGACGGAACTGAATCTTCTCACCCTCACCATTCTCGGTCCAGAGCGACTTCTCTTTTCGTCCTGTATTGTGACGGATCACTTCATTTGCGGCGTTCAGGATTGTGGATGTGGAACGGTAATTCTGTTCCAGCTTGATCACTTTCGCATTCGGATATTCTTTTTCAAAATTCAGGATATTCATGATATTCGCACCCCTGAATTTGTAGATTGACTGGTCGTCATCACCAACTACACACAGATTCTGATACTTACCGGCAAGAAGGCTTACCAGCTTAAACTGTACCGTATTCGTATCCTGATACTCATCCACCATGATATAACGGAATCTTTCCTGATAATACTCCAGCACGTCCGGCTGTGTCTGAAGAAGCTGTACCGTCTTTAAAAGCAGATCGTCAAAATCGAGTGCATTGTTAGCTTTCAGCTGCTTTTCATACTCGGTATAAACCTGTGCAATCTTCTTTTTCGCCCAATCCCCTTCCGCACGAAGTGTCATCTCTTCCGGTGTGACAAGCTCATCTTTTGCAGAAGAAATCGCACTAAGAAGCGACCGTTCCTTAAACATTTTCGTATCAATCTGCAAATATTTACACACATCCTTGATCAGTGTCTTCTGATCATCTGCATCATAAATCGTAAAATTTGTATCATACCCAAGCCGGTCAATATATCTGCGCAGGATCCGCACACACATTGAATGGAAGGTGCTCACCCAGATACTCTCCGAACCGAATCCAACAATCTGATCCACTCTCTCACGCATCTCCCCGGCTGCCTTGTTCGTAAATGTGATCGCCAGGATATTCCATGGGTTCACACCTATCTGATCGATCAGCCAGGCAATCCTGTGTGTAAGGACACGTGTCTTACCGGATCCTGCTCCGGCAAGGATCAGAAGCGGGCCCTCTGTATAGAAAACGGCCTCCTGCTGTCTGTCATTTAATGTATCATAAATACTCATATTTTTGTTCCTCTTTCTTCTCCTCTCTCGAGGCTCTATTGCATCATTATATTATAAAAAAAGTAGGGTGTCAAAGAATCTCTCGTCCCTATTTTTCGTCGTAAAAATAGAAAAATCCAACTCCTTTTTTCTTATCTGTAAAATTTTGCAAAATATCTGGACTTTAAAATTTTAATGTGCTAATATGTCATTGTATGAATGAGTGGGGCAGTTTATGTCACACTCTTATTGATTATTTGTCATGGAGGGATAATATAATGAGTAGAAAAATCAGAACAGAAGCGGTCGATTCTTTATTTGATGCCGTTCTCAGTCTGAAAAGCAGAGAAGAATGCTACACATTCTTTGAAGATGTCTGCACGATCAATGAGCTTTTATCGCTTTCACAGCGTTTTGAAGTAGCTAAGATGCTACGTGATCAGAAAACATACCTGGAGATTGCAGAAAAGACTGGTGCTTCCACAGCAACAATCAGCCGCGTAAACCGCTCTCTTAATTATGGTAATGATGGATACGATATGGTATTTGAGAGACTTCAGGCAGGGGCTGAAGAATCTGAATCTTAATTTTACAGACACCGGCAGGAGTTGATAGTAACAGCTATTGCCAAACACATAATAGCAAAAAGGAACGAATTTCAAAATCTGAAATCCGTTCCTTTTTTTATTCTTCTTAAAAAAGCTAACGCTTTTATTTTTTCTTATCCGGCTTTGGAAGTTCGTCCACCATTTTTTCAATCAGTTGCTTTTTCACATACACATCAAAACTGAGATTACAGATAAAGGCAAACTTCTGAAGCTGTTCTCTTTCTTCATCATCCACACATACAAAAGAATGCTCAGCAGTCTCATACGCCTTACGAATACTATCCTGCAACTCTCCGATCCTGCTTTTTTCCATCTTACAGACTTCTTCATAGATACTTTCCATGTCAAATTCCGAGTTCACAGCAAAATATTTGTCTGTCAGTGGCTTTAACAAGATCTCAATATCTTTGATTGAGAGCAGGTTCTTAAAATAATAGACAAAAATCAAAACCAGAAGGTGCTCTTTGGAATACTTTTTCTTGTTCGGAGGCGGAAGCAGATTGTTCTTCGCATAATTATTGATCATCGTTTTCGTCAGGATCTTATCATCCTCATAACGCTTCGTCGAACTGAGCTGCTCCTCCATAAAAGTTGTTACCTGATCCATATATAAATCTATATTCGGAATATCTACCGGATGAATATAATCAATTCTGCCGACACTTTCCAGGATACTGTTTAATAAATCTTCCGTATTTATCGTCATTCTTTTTCACCTCAATATAGATATTATATAGTATTAAAAACTATATATCAAGTCTTTTCTCTATCTTTCATCCAGGCTTTTTTAACGTAAGTGACGTATTAACAATTCACTTTTTTCTGTTTCCACATATTCCGTTTATACCGAATACATGATTTCAGAAGCTCTGCAGAAGTATTAACGATCAGTTCTTCCGGAAAATGACTCTCCTCGATCACCGGAAGCGCATAACTGTAATCTGCAAGATCTACATCCATATGTGCGTCGCTTCCCATCGTAACCGGAACTTCGTATTTCTTACAGTATTCCAGCATTTTTAAATCATTTTTCCTGGTATCCACGCGGAATCCGCCAGGTCTTAACGAACCGTTATTTACCTCCAGAACGGTTCCTGTCTCTTTTGCTTTTTTGGCCAGCTGTTCATAATCCACCGGATATCTTCCGTCATCCGGATGTCCAATAATGTGAATCAGCGGATTCTCCATTGCCGCAAGGTATGCCGCCGTGATTGCCTCTTCCGTCCGCTCGCCTTTATAACAAGGTCCATGAATACTTGCAATTGCAATATCCATCTGACAAAGTGTGCTCTCCGGAAGGTCAACCTCTCCCTTTTCATTCATAATATTCAATTCCACACCCATGAACAGTCTCACGCCGTACATTTCACGCGGTACGATATGCAGATTCTGGAAATAGAACTCATGACAGGTTCCCGGCATCTGCGGTGCATGTTCAGTCAGTGCAAATGCCTCCAGTCCTTTCTCTTTCGCCATCTGTGCCATCTCACGTATCGTATTGTATGCATGTCCGCTGACAATGGTATGTGCATGTGTATCTAAAACTATTTTCATCGGTCTTTCCTCCTGCCTGCTCTTTGTCTGTGTTCTCACAGCTCATCTTTTCTTATATTCTTATGATAAACTGATTCTTTCTTTTTTACAATCCGTTTTTCCCCACTGTTTTCATTTCTAAAATTTCTATAAAATGTGCGGTGTTTTTGTTGTCACATGGTACAATAGACTATAAGAATATTTAACGAAAGAGGTTTTTTTATGAATCTTTTAGCAGCACTTGCAAGTGTACGGATCCTTCCCAGAAAAGCTTCCCATCAGACACTGACTACCCGTTGGGGAAAAGCTCTTGATCCGCAGCACATACTAGAAGAATATCCACGTCCGCAAATGATCCGCGATCAATATATCAACCTGAATGGAGAATGGAATTACACAGTTCTTTCAAAAAAAAATACCATAACCAAAGAAGGAACTCTTCTCGTTCCTTTTTCTCCGGAAGCCCCTCTTTCCGGTGCCGGTTTCCAGTTAAAGCCGCACGAAAAAATGCTCTGTGAGCGCCTGCTGTCGGTCAAGTGCCTTCCTTCCGACGGATCCCGGTGCATCTTGCATTTTGGTGCAGTCGATCAGTATGCGAAAGTTCTGGTAAATGGAAAAGTAGTTGTCTCACATATCGGCGGATATCTTCCATTTTCTGCTGATATCACAGATGCTCTGCAGGAGGGTTGCAACACTCTGACTGTACACATCGAAGACCGTTCCGACACTTCTTATCACAGTGTTGGAAAACAAAAATTAAAGCGTGGCGGAATGTTCTACACCGCCCAGAGTGGAATCTGGCAGACAGTATGGATGGAATGGGTTCCGGCTGTCTATGTCAAAAAACTGGAACTCACCCCTTTATATGAAAAAGAGACGGTACACGTATCCCTTCTTTTAAATCATCCGATTTCTGGATGCAGCGATGCCGAAGCGGTTGTCTGTCACGTCAGAGACATGGACGGTCGCCTGATTTCCAAAGGGATCTGCACCAATCAGTCTGACTCTCTTTGCTGTTACTCCTGCTACTGTGACGTCAACAATATGCATCCCTGGAATCCTGATGATCCTTATCTTTATACAATTGAGATACAGGCAGGCGAAGATAAAATCACCGGCTATTTTGCAATGCGTACCTTTACCATCGAACCGGATAAAAAAGGACTTCCCCGCTTCTGCCTGAACCATGAACCACTTTTTCTGAATGGAGTCCTGGATCAGGGATACTGGCCGGACGGACTTTACACTGCGCCATCTGATGAAGCGCTGATCTATGATATCCAGACCATGAAAAATCTCGGCTTCAACATGATCCGTAAGCATGTAAAAGTTGAGACTGCAAGATGGTATTATCATTGCGACCGCCTTGGAATGATCGTCTGGCAGGACATGGTAAACGGTGGCACCTACAATGCTCCGTTCATGACCTGGCTGCCTGCACTCTTTCCAAAATTCAAGCTTCACACCAGCGACCGGATTCATCCTCTCTTCGGCAGGAAAAATGTACATGGCAGAGAAGAATTCATCCGTGAATGCAAAGAAACTGTCACTGCCCTAAAAGCATTCCCATGCATCAGCACCTGGGTAATCTTCAATGAAGGCTGGGGACAGTTTGATTCAAAAAAGCTCACTGCCTTATTCCGCGAACTGGATGACACCCGGCTCATCGATTCCGCCAGTGGATGGTTTGACAGACGGCAGGGAGATTTCAAAAGTGAACATAACTACTTTGCAAAGCAGTTCGTAACTCCATCCGACCGCGCTTTCGTCATTTCCGAATACGGAGGCTACACCTGCCAGGTCAAAGGACATACCTGCTCCGGCAAGACATACGGATATAAAATCTGCTCTTCACAGGAAGAATTCCAGGCAGCCTATCATAAACTTATGTCTGAAGAAATCGACCCCCTCAAAGAACAGGGATTGTGCGGAGCAGTATATACACAACTCTCCGACATCGAAGATGAAATAAACGGACTGATGACTTACGACAGGGAGGTTTGTAAGTTGTAGGTGGTTGACAAAGTTACGCACCCATGGATTCGGATTCACCCCCGCTCGCGCTTAGTCCGCAAACGTAGCGGATACTAAGTTCGATGATGTCTGACGACATCCTCTCACTAAGTACCGACGTTTCCGATGGGGTTCATTCCGAATGCATGGGTGCTTGCGTTTGTCGCTCCAGTACAAGTTGTGCGGAGGCGCTTCGCTGCCGCACTGGGAAAATACTATTTTAATTTCAGTGGGATAGGTTGCTCAGGAACGTAAACTTTATACCTTATCAATATACCTCCAGTACTTCTGCAAATCCATTGCCACCACTTCCCGTCAGACACCACATCCAGGCGATGCGCAGCGGATGCCGTCCCCCCTGGTATTAGTTTTTGTGCGCTTAGTATGGTGCCGTCTTCCCCCCTTCGCTGATGCGGTTCTGATGTCATAGCACAGCCCGGGGCAGAACGATAATTCTGCTGGCGGGCCCTCAAAAAACGCCGGCACTTAGTGAGGGGATAACGCTTGCGGTATCACCGAACTTAGTACCGCTGCGTTTTTTGCGGAGCGAAAGCGCGCCCGAAAGCATAAATATCGTTCTGCCCCGGGCGTCCCTTCCCCATCACCTAACTCATCAGCAAAATCCCCGAAAACGGCGGCAGGTTCAGCGTCACATGCGTCCCTTTTTTTGCTTTTGCCGGCAATGTCTTTTTCTTTTTTGTATTTCCTCCATATTCATCCCAGTCCGTATCCAGTATCACACTGAGTTTTCCTTCTTCTTCGGTATCCAGTTCGTAATCTTCCTGTTCTTCGTCTGAGAAGTTGAATATCGCAATAAAGTTCTTATTTTTTCCTTTTCTTTTGATAGCATAGATACAGCGTTCTTCCTGATGGCAGTCCAGCCATTTGAAATTCTCCGGATCATAATCATGCCAGAATGCATCATTTTCCTGACCGATACGGTTCAGTTCGATCATATAACGGTGAAATGCATCATGGAGCGGATATTTTAGGATATCCCAGTCCTGCTCGCGGCTTTCATCCCACTCGCGAAGCTGACCGAATTCATTTCCCATGAAATTCAGCTTCTTACCAGGATGCGCCATCATATACAGATACATAGCTCTTGCCTGCGGGAACTTATCCTCATATTCTCCGTTCATCTTCTGGAGAATCGTTGCCTTTCCATGTACCACTTCGTCATGACAGTATTCCAGCAAAAAATGCTCATTATAATAATACATCATCGAGAATGTCAGCTTATGATAATCTCTGCTTCTGTATTCTGGTGCACTCTGGAAATATTCCAGTGTATCGTGCATGAAGCCAAGATCCCACTTGTAATCAAAACCAAGTCCTCCCTGGTCAACCGGTTTGGTAACACCTGGAAAATTGGTGGAATCTTCTGCGATCAGCATGGCTGTCGGATGAAGGGACTTTAGTCCCTGGTTCATCACCTTCAGAAAATCCAGTGTCGTTCCGTTAACACCTCTGGCCTCGTCACCCTGCCAGTAGATCAGACGGCTGACTGCATCCATACGGATTCCGTCAAAATGGAACTCACTCAGCCAGTAATTTGCTGCCGACTGTAAGAAACATCGTACTTCCCCTCTGGAATGCATGAAATTACAGCTTCCCCATTCGCTTTCACCTACTGCCGCATTTGGATATTCATACAGACAGGTTCCATCAAATTCTTTCAGTCCATAATAATCGACTGCAAAATGTACCGGAACAAAATCCATGATCACACCAATTCCTGCCTGGTGACACTCATCCACAAATTTTTTCAGCTCATCCGGTGTTCCATAACGTGCGGTCGGCGCAAAAAATCCGGTATTCTGATATCCCCAGGATCCGTCGAAAGGATGCTCGGAAAGCGGCATCATCTCAATATGAGTATAATGATTCTTTTTTACATAAGGAATCAGAAGCTTTGCAAGCTCAATATAAGTATACCAGTCTGTATGCCCTTCTCCTTTTTTTCTCCAGGATCCTGCATGGATCTCATAGATATTGACCGGACTGTCAAATCCGACTGTCCGGTTCTTCATCCATTTTTCATCCTTAAATTTATAACTATAAAGATCCGTTAAGATTGAGCAATCTCCTGGTCTTAATTCCATCTGGAAGCCATATGGATCACAGTGCTCTACCCTTCCGCCATTTGCTGTGTAAACGCAGTACTTATACAGCTGACCAGTCTTCGCCGGAATCGGCTCTGACACATATACACCGCTCTGTTCCTCCTGATACATCGGGATCTCTGTCCAGTTACTGAATTCTCCAAATACGCACACTCCTTTTGCCGATGGCGCAAACACACGGAAAATAAAATTTTCACCCTCTTTATGCGCTCCAAAATAACGATATACATCAAAAAGATGCCCTGTATAAAACTCCTTCCGCATCTCTTTTCCCCCTGTTTATTTATTTTTTTGAAAAGATATGTTTGATAAAAACATACATTACAATAGCAAATGCCATCAGATATCCAAACGCACCGATTGCCGGAATCCCCCACAACCTTGGCTGCATATTGGTTGTACAGATAATGCTGGAACTGATCAGAAGTGCCATCACCCACAGCCCCATTACAATATTCCGCACCAACCTCCTGAGCAACCCGGAAAGCTCATCCGAAGTATGAAGATCCAGATTGACTCTGGTCTGTCCTTTCATGTGACCCTGCAGGATGTCTGCTGCAAGGGAAGGAATATCCATTGCCTTGTGAAGAGAACGATACAGTCTTTTTGCATCATTCTTTATCTCTTTTTTCCACTGTTCCTTCGTCAGAAAGCTCTCCTTCATCCGTGCCGCCGCAATCTCAACCATGTTGATCTGCGGACTGATCTCGGCAAGCACACCTTCCATATTGGCGAGTCCTCTTGCAAGCATAGTAAGTCCATGAGGCATAGAAATTTTATTTTCCTTCATCACTTCCATCAGATCCTGCATAACTTCCGCAATATCGATATCACCCATATCAATCGTTCCATATTTTGCCATCAGATTATTGATATCTTCATACAGCTTGCTCTGATCCGGCTTTCCGCGGAACTCGCCAAGTGCCATCACCGCTTCCTGGATCAGACCGATGTCATTCTCTGCCACACCTTTGACTGCATTGCTGATCTGTTCCCGGTCACGCTCGGTAAGTCTTCCCATCATTCCCATATCGATCCAAACAATCTTTCCATCACGGATACGCACATTGCCCGGATGCGGATCAGCATGAAAAAAACCGTCCTCCATAACCTGGCGAATGTAATTATCTACAAGCTTTGTTCCAATCTCATTCAGATCATAGCCATTTGCCAGCAGATTTTCTTTATCGTTGATTGCAAATCCATCAATATATTCCATCACTAGCACATGGTTGGTCGTATATTCGCGATAGAGCCGAGGCGTTGTAACAAAAGCCACATCCTGATTGCGCTGGGCAAATTCTTCCATACTGGCTGCCTCCAGAAGGAAATTCATCTCCTGCTGGGTGACAGTCCAGAGCTCGTCCAGAACCATGTTAATATCCACCATGTCCTTGATCGTACCTGGCGGGACCAGCTTTGCCGCTTTGTGGAGCAGACTGATATCTCTGGACATTACCTTATAGATGCCCTGCCTCTGAACTTTGACGACAACATCTTCCCCAGTCTTCAGAACCGCCCGGTGGACCTGTGCGATCGATGCCGATCCCAGTGGATGCACATCAATGCTCTGGAACACTTCGTTCCACTCATAACCGTAGGACTTGCGGATCACTTCTGCTACCTGTTCAAATGGCATCGGTGTCACCTCGGAATGAAGCCGCATCAGTTCTTCACAATAGCTTTTCGGAAGAATGTCGGAATGCAGTGACATGATCTGACCAAGCTTAATATAAGTCGGCCCCAGATCCTCCAGGATCAGCCGGAGCTTTTCCGGGGTAAGTCCACCGGTAATCCCATGTTTTCTGAGGACTGCTGTCATCTCCCGCAGTCTGGAACCGTATTTATTTGACTCTTTTGGCTGGTTTTTGTTACTCATTCATGTCCTCGTTGCCAGATTCGATTGCTTCAACTTCTTTTGCTGCTTCCTTTGCCGTCTCTGTTTCAACAGTTTCAGCCGTCTCTCCTGCCTGTTCTACAGCTTCTTCTACTTTTTCTGTTTCTTCTTCAGAAACTGCTGCTTCACGCTCATAAATTCTTTCTTTGAGCTGTTCAATCTGCTCCGGTGTCATCTTATCAAGTAGCTCGTCCAGTTCTTCCGGTGAAGATGTCTTAACAGAAACATTGACATTTTCTTTTACAGTCTTCTTGATATTGTGGCGAAGTTCCTGATTCAGAACTTTTCCCTGTTCTACAGCTGCTTCTCCACGTTCTGCCATCTTATCCAGAACTTCTTTTGACTTTTCTGCAGTTACTGCTGCTGTACCAATCCCTGCAAGTAATACTTTCTTAACTCCATCTCCTAAACTTCCCATAACGTCTATCTCCTTTCACAATTTCAATCTGCTTTAAAACCCAAGGAATGTAAGCCCCTTTGGCAGAAAAATAATAATCCCGGCGATCGCTGCCATAATTGCTGCAATCAGAACCGCACCTGCTGCTGTATCTTTTGCAATCTTTGCAAGTGGCTTCCGCTCTTCCGTCACCAGATCGACCACCGCTTCTACTGCGGTATTGACCAGCTCCAGCGCCATGATAAGCCCAAAAAGTGTCAGGCAGATGCACCATTCCAGCGATGAGATCTTCAATATCACTCCGGCAATCACTACCAGAATCGCTGCCGCACAGTGAATCTTCATATTCCGCTCTTTTTTGATACAGGTACCAATCCCTTCAAATGCGTATCCAAAACTCTTATAGAGCGGATCTTTCTTCTGACTGTCCATATTTCATCACCTGCTTCTTATTATTGTCTTTATTTTACCAAATCAGCTCTATAATAACCAGTCTTTTCCGTATTTTCTTTCTATACAATCTGTAAAAATTGTAAATTTGTATTTGTATTTTGTATCGAAAAAAGCGGAAATACCATTTCTGATATTTCCGCTTCTCTGTCAGTTTATTTTATCTCTAATTCATCCATCGTTGTTTCCGCATTCATTGCAAAAAGTACACCTCCGAGGAATCCCGGGAAAACAATCGCATATCCTGCAAATATGATCAGCCAGGATATTCCTTTTAACGCCACCAGACTGACAACTCCCCAAAGTGCTGCACCTATAACCCCACACAATAATGCATTCGTCAGCAGAAACCATCCTGTCATACTCTTTTTTCCATATTTTTTATTCTTCCAGAAATCCCACAGCTTTCTCATTTTACATCTTCCTTTCCAAATTCCTTACCTTTAACAGAATCTTAACAAAGGTATGTAAAATCCAAAGGATCTGCCATGTAAAATCTATGTAAGAATTTTAAATCACCTGATGCTTCAGCCACTTTCTGCTGTGGAATCTCCACGAAAAAATAATCCCACGGAGTATCCAGTCTGAAAACATTCCGATCCACACGCCCATCGCTCCGACACCAACTATCCGGATCATAAATACGCTGAGGCAAAAACGGCACAGCCACATCGTCGTGCAAGATGTGAGCATTGAAAATTTCACATCCCCGGCTGCGCGCATACCATAGCCCGGGATAAATGCCATAATCCATACCAATGGCTTTACAATCGTGATCCACATCGTCATATGTATACACATATCCGCACTTTCTTTTTCCATACCACCAAGGATCGTGATCGGTTTTGTCAGTACAAATACACTCAGACAGCTGATGATCAGAATCACTTCCGCAATCATACAAAGCTTTTTGATATAGTAAACCGCTTCATCTTTTCTGCCAGCCCCAATACACTGTCCAACAATCGTCATCAACCCAACGCCAACTCCGATTGCTGCAATTCCATTCAGATTTTCCAGAATACTCGTCATTGCCTGTGCCGCGATTGCCACTGTGCCGAGCGTTGATACGGAGGACTGAATCGCAAGCTTTCCAAGCTGGAACATACTGTTCTCTACCCCTGAAGGGATACCGATACTTAGAATTCTCCGGATCATCCGGAAGTCTGGACGGATTTTCAGATAATCACGCACCACGATCGGCTGCCTGTCCTGTCGCAGCTGGGCCAGAACTACAACTGCACAGAAAACACGTGAAATCAGAGTTGCAAGTGCTGCCCCTGCAACACCCATATGAAATCCCCAGATCAGCATTGCATTTCCTGCAATGTTCATCACATTGGATATCATGGAAATGAGCATCGGACCTTTCGTATTATCCTGTGCCCTGAAAATCGATGCTGCCGAATCATAAGCTGCGATAAACGGAAAGGACAGTGCCGTGTAGAAGAAATAAATTTCCGACGCACGCATGACCTCCGCCTCCACTGATCCAAAGATCAGACGCAGCATCGGCTTTTGGAAAACAAGACAGATCAGGCTGATCACAACCGAAATTGCCGTAATAATAAACAGCACCTGCCTTGCGGATTCATTTGCCCGCTTCACATTCTTCTGTCCGATATACTGTGCACAGACGATCGCGCCTCCTGCCGCCAGCGCAGAAAACGCCTGGATCACCAGCACATTGATCGAATCCACCAGCGATACTGCTGAAATCGCCGCAGATCCCACATTGCTTACCATCATTGTGTCCGCTGTTCCCATGATGGAGTTCAGAAGCTGTTCCAGAACGACCGGTATCAGAAGATCTGCAATCATTTTATTTGTGAACATATGCTTTTGTTCCATTTTCTTTTAACTCCCTTTTTCCTCTGCTTCTCTCTTACTTCATTCCTGATTTCAAATAATTTCAAAAAAATCCCTTTGCTATTATGGTCTTCTTAAACTCAGAATGCAAGTATTTTTTTGCCCTGATGCGTTTAACAAACGGCTTTCTTTCTATCTCACATAGTTTTCAAATCCAAATGAGGCAGAAACCGTTTTTTTCATACATACTTTCTACCTATCAGCACATACTTATCTTATCCTGCCGGCAGTTTTTAAGATTTTCACTTTTTTCTGCCTGTGCCATATCAGATAAGGAGGTCCCCATGAAAAAAGAAAAACATTCTGATATTTCATCCCGCAAAAAATCCAATCAGAAGATCATCGATTCCTACGATTATCTGTCTAATGCAGCATCTGCGCAGGACTGCACCGGTCTGATCCCTGTCGGTCCCACAAACAGAGCTGAGCTGGAATCCTACGAAGAAGTCTATCATTATCGGCCGCCGAAAATTGATCCGGAGAAATGTGAGTGACTTCTATCAACCAAATAAGGAACGGTTTCGCTCTTTTTGTCCGAAACCGTTCCTTATATTTACGCTGGTAACTACTACTATAACATGAAAAAGCATAGAACATCCTTTGTCTCATTTTCTCCAAAAATCATCCCGGTAAATTTCTGGTATCCTGCCTTTTTCGCCATCTCCAAAGAAACCCGCAGGCGCTCAATTTCCCGGCTGCGCAGCTTTTCAAAATGTTCGATCGTATCTTTTCCTTCATAGCAATAGCCCTTTGTTCCAACCAGGGCATATTCGCCATAAGAATAAAAATTATTCTAGAGAAATTCCAGACGTTCGGAAAACATTTCCTTCATTTGCACCAAGATAAACGGTAATCTTCATCTTCTATTCCTCATCAAAATCTACTTCAAATACGCCTTCCGGTGTCTTCATGGTCAGGATTCCAAGATTAAAATCATCATCCTGAATCGTGATATGATATTCAAACACGACATCATCATCAAATTTGGAAAGTAAAATATATTCTCCATTTTCCTTTCCTTCAATCTGATCACAAATATCATCGTATACATCCTCTCCGGAAATCAGTCTCGGATATCCGGATGATTTGATTTTCTTTTCAATTGCTTCATATAATTCGTTCATGCTTTCTCTCTCTTTCTTTTTTTCATTTTATGTTGTTCTTTTTACAAGAATCTGATCTTACATCTCGTCCCGAAATCGCACATTTTAATTTATGCTGATTTCAGCATAACATACCCGCTCTATATTTTCTACTTTGACCAGGTCAGTTCTTCCTTCCCGGTATAATCAAATTTACCATCGTTTTTCTCTTCCAGCGCCTTGATCATATGATAGGTGTATTCATTATACGGCATCGGGATTCCAAGCTCTTTTCCCATCTGAACAAGCGCACCGGAGAACATATCGATTTCCGTGTGGCATCCGGCATCCAGATCCTGCAAGGTGGAATATCTGGCTGACGGTGGAACCGCACTTCCACGTCCGGACGAGCTTTCGGTCTTGCTCATATCGATTCCTTTTGCCTGTGCGACTGCTTCCAGCTCTCTTTTTAATCCGTCACTGATTGCTTTCATGTGCACGCTGTCACGGTAACATCCAACGCCTGCTCCCAGAATCGCCTGCGGCAGATTGCTGCACACATTCAGGCAGAACTTGCACCAGATCTCTTCCTGAATATACTCTGTGGAGCGGAAATGAATCCCGGTATCTGCAAATAACTCTTCCACTGCTTTCACCCGCTCGCTGTCGAACGGTGCGGACGGTTCTCCGAAAATGATTCCAAGTGTGGTCGGTGGATCAAAATGATAACCGTTTTCCTCTTTATGTGAAGCCACTTTGATCAGTGCCGGTAACACATGCTCCATTCCCACTGTTCTGCCAATGATCTCTTCGCTGTCAATACCGTTCATCAGACTCATGATCGCCGTATGCTCGCCTGTTGCTTTTTGTATACTCTCCAAAGCACCTTCCAGTGAACCGTATTTCAAAGCAACCACCATCAGATCCACGTCATGTGCCTCATCCGGAGTCCACACTTCCGGATGGTAAGTCTTGCCATTGATCGCACATCCGTTCTTTTTCAGACGTTCTGCTCTTTCTCCTTCAGCGATCACTCCAAGCCGGATATCTGATTTTTCAGAAAGACCCCAGATCACATAAGAGCCTACTGCTCCCGCACCTAAAACTGCAACTGATTTTATCTTCATCTTCTCTCACCTCGTAAATTTTCTATTTTTCAACCTTTCGGAGTACCCTTGCCGGATTGCCGACGATTCCCGTCTTTTTCAATAAAATTCCAAGAACCATGACAAACGCCAGAGATGCTGCACGTAAAAGTACCGCTGCCATTTTGTTGTCCTCCTGAGGTATGTTATTTTCTCTTTATCCCCGCATCGGTGTCCTAACTTCAATCAAATTGCCGTCCAGATCATAAAAACGGATCACTTTCTGTCCCCAGCTGTACGTCATCAGCCTGGTGACATATTTGGTTTCCGGATACAGTTTTTCTAATTTTTCAGTAAACGCTTCAATATTCCGCTCTTCAAAATAAAGTTCACAGGAATTATTCTCCGGGACAACTTCTTTTCCTGTAACATCCTTCCAGACTTTTTCGTCCTGTAAAACAAGTCCTTCTGTCAGAATAACGTTTCCATCATTGTCCAGAATGATATCCAGACCAAACAGATCATGATAGAATTTCTTTGATTTTTCAATGTCTTTTACGACAATCAGGATATTCCTTAATCTCATCTTCTCCTCCACAACCTGATTTTTTTACTCTATCAGTTTTTTCTGATCTTCCTGGTAAAAAATAGGCTTTTCCAATTCAACTTCCCTTCCCAGTGGCACACCGCCATGGAGGATATCTTCCATCCTATGCACACAACGTTATCCGGATTGCACGGGATTTATTCGACACCTCCAGTGCAAATGGGTTCGCTTTCTTGGAATAGCTACCGCAAATACTTCTGTGTCTTTTCCATTACGTTTTTCAGGATATCAATGTTTTGTAAAATATTTTCTTTTTCCAATGAATGATTGGCATCCTCATACACATAAATCGGAACTGCCTGATTCTTTGAACATGCAATTACTTTTTTTACATCGCTCCACGGATCCGCAGTTCCAATAAATGCAATTGCATCATCATGTTCAAACATAAAAGTCTGTTCAAGCGGGGTATACAAAATCTGGCAGCATTTTATCTTATATTTCTCAGCATAAGCTGATGCAATAATGGTTCCTACGCTTTTGGAAATAAATAAAACTTCACTGTACTCGTCAAATGCGATTTCTTCAAGCTTCTTTTCTGCCTGCGCATACAAGCACTCAAATGCCTCTTGCATTTTCTTTTTATCGCCGCGTATATTTTTGCCATTATAGGAATACTCCTGCATGACTGTCTTTTCATATCCATATTCCTGAACCAGTTTTCTTGCATAGTACAAAAGTGGCTTATCACAATGATAACCAATGCCTGGGAAAAATACTGCTATTTTCATGGCATCCTCCTGATTTATCTTTTATTTCCATATTTATCAAAATTTTTCCTGAGTGCAATCTCCGTCGGTATGATCGAACCCACCAGTGGAATCATCTGAAATACACACAAAATTCCACCGACATTTCCTATGGCATCATTAGACTTTCCCATAACCAGAAGTAACACAATTAAAGATACCACCAAAAGAATAAGTCCACAGATATACCAGATCTTTCCGCAATAATGATGTGCAAATACCCAGGTGTCCTGATTCTTCATTGACATTGATGTTCTGTAACCAAACACATAATTGATCTGATCCGGTGCTTTTTTCAAAAACATTTTTCCGAAACCGATCATTGTAAACGGAATCAGTAAATCCATTATAAGCATAAAAATCCAGAATCCCATAACCGCACCTCCATTATTTTATCAGTTTTTCTCAAATACACACACCAAATGTCTTATGTTTCAGTTTACTCTCTTGGGACAAATTAATCAACAAACCGTTTTCGGTTCTTGTGCATTTTGTGGTAAAAAAAATGGAAATTTGTGCAAATGCTGGTGAATTCGGTTCTCTATACAAATCAATTTTTAAGGCAGGACTCGCTCCTTTCGGACTTGCTCTGACTCCTAATATTTCACTGGTGATCATCAACCTGATATTGCAGAGCGTAGGTGATGGAAGTCAGCCACTTATGAGCAAATATTATGGTGAAAAAAGGACAAATGACTTAACCGAAGCGAAACATATGGCTTATACTTTTGCTATTATTTATCTGCCATATTACTCGGATAAATTATATGATAAAATAAGGGACTTTTAGTTGCAGGTTGTTCTGGAGTTTCAAAATCTTCAGCGGAGAACGATTGGCTATCAGATAAAAACACCAATTTCACATTTTTTGCATATCTTAAATGAGAATGTTATACCACCCAGGAGGACTTATGAAAAAAAATTTTATATCCTTACTTTTTGTTTCTGCTATAACTGTCGGCCTTTTATCAGCCTGCAGCTCTGCACCTGCCGATGATAATGCTACGAATCCTAAAGCTGAAACCGTCACTTCCCAAGCCAATCATGACACCAATTCTTCTCCTGTCTCTGTGACACTGAACGAAGTCGCCCATTCTATCTTCTATGCCCCGCAATACATTGCGATTGAAAATGGGTATTTTGCGGATGAAGGAATTAATTTGACTCTTGTTACTGGTTTTGGGGTAGTTTAGTTAGTACAAGACAATATTTATTATTTTACTCGTAACTTCTGTCCTACATAGATCACATTCGGATTGCTGATTCCATTCAACTGCGCAACCTTCTGGTAGGACGTGCCGTATTTAGCTGCAATACCGGAAAGCGTATCTCCAGACTGGACAGTGTAATACTGTGCGGATGAAGCACCTGACTTACCGTTCACGATATTCTGAATCGTATTGTAGTCATATCCGGCAGCTGAAAGACGATTCTTTCTGTCATTTCCGTTGCCCCATTTACCGGCAAGAACTTCCTGTGCGATCTGCTCATTTGATTTTCTGGCAAACGCAGCGTTGATCTTGTTCTGGACTTCTGTGTAACGACTACCGAGAACAACCTTTCTTGTGTCACCGTTACCATATTTACCAGCTTTCACTTCACTCACCAGTGTATCTACGGATGCAGAATAGATATGGTCGATGAAGCTCTGGACTTCGTTATACCGTGTTCCAAGGGCGTTCTTGCGGTTGTCGCCAGCCCCGTATTTTCCTTGCATGACTCCAACAACCAGATCGAGCGTGGATCCGCTCGGAGTATTCACTGTCGGTTTCGGTGTTTCTGCCGGTTTGGTTGCGTTTCCTTTTCCGGCGTATTTGTTCCATGCGTCCTTGTCGCCGTAGAATTTATCCAGATCGAGATTACCGCCCCATCCATTCAATCTACCGCAAGAGCTATACTGCCGGATAGCACAAGTATAAGCTCCCTCATTCCACGGCTTATCCTGATAGCCTGTGGCGTTCATGTCTGCGTACTGTGCAATCCAGAGCCCGTAATTGCCAATATTAGAAAATCTATAGGCTACAGACTGCGAACAGTACAGGAGCGGACGCACGCCTGTTTTCTGGTATACATAGTCAAGCCAGCTCTTGCACCATGCAAAATCTGAGCTGCCGTATGCCGGGTTGCCTGTTCCCTCCCAATCAAGGCAAAGGATTGCTTCACCTATACGGTTTCCGATTCTATCAAGAAAATAATCTGCTTCTTTCTGGTAATCTCCACCATTCGCATAATGGTAGATTCCAAGACACTTTCCGGCGTTCTTAGCCTGTGCGTAAGCTCTTGCGAAATCCGGGTTCACGTAGCCTGTTCCCTCTGTTGCCTTTACAATCACAAAATCGCACGGGACCACACTGAGGTCAATTCCTGCCTGATAACTTGCAATATCAATTCCATTCATTGCCATAATGTTTCTCCTTTCAAAAAGAGGGCGACTATTCGCCCCATTATTCCTTGTATTTACTTCTGTTCCAGATTTCTGTGATCCGTTCCCAGCCTCCGGTGCTTACCAGATACACAATAAATGCTGCTAGAAATGAGGCAAATACATAATACCATTCAATTACAATTCCATAATAAATGCACAAGACCACCACCGCCACTGGTGTCAGGATCAGTGACACTGCAAGTGCCACCACATTGGTCTGGATCTTTTTCAGTACCGGCATTTCCTTTATCACCTGTACAACTACGCTCACAAGGAATGCTAAAATTCCGATTCCACCAAGTGCATAGGTAATATACTGCATCAACATTTCCGTATTCATAATCGTTACTCTCCTTTTTGTTTTAGATGTAATTCTTCTATTTCCTGTTTCATTTTTGTGATCATGCCATTCCCACCAAGCCGATGATATGCTTCATACATCTCACAGAAATTTTCATAAGCATAGCTCGGTATCTTACCAAGCTTCATATATTTCCCGTGATATTCAATTAACTGTACCCTAAGAAGTAACATTGTACCGGCGCTGTTTGCATCCCTTTTTTTACGTTCTTCCGCAATCCGTTCATCACGCTCTTTTGCGTCCTGCACCTGTTTCTTTTTTTGCTCCTGCAAGAGCCAGACAATATATCCCAATAAGATTGGAAGCGCAATGATATATGTCTGCATCAATACGTCTTTCACCGCTTTTTCTCTCTTTCAATTAAATTTCTTATGATTTTACCGGCTTTGCTGTTCCGGTATACGCTATCGGATAGTCGTAATGGTAATCATACGGATAATCAACCGTTTCCTGGATCTGTACAGAAATCGTAAATTTTTCCTCGGTCGCAACCGTATTTTTGCTTAATTTCACATCTGTAATTTTAAGCATTAAACCACCTCAACTTCTATCCTTGCTTTCCTGATCGAATCCGCAACCGTATAAGTCACTTCCAATATATGTGTTCCTTTTTCTTTCGGAGCAATCTTGCAGTCAAGATAATGCTCATTGATATCACACTCTCCTTGCACCACGATGTCTGTGTAACGTGCCAGCTCATAAGATGCTGTCAGAATCGTAAATGGCTCATCGTTAGGACTTCGCACCAATAGCTTAACGTGCTTGTCTTCGCCCAGGATAAATCTAATTTTATTCACAACAACACCCCCTTCCGTGTATCGGATAAATTACCTCCACAAAGAGCGGATCTGGCTCTGCGATAACTTGATACTGCTCCGGAACTGCCTCTACAGCATAATCTTCCGGAATAACTGTAACCTTACAGTCTTCCGGAACAATTTCCACCATATAATCAAGTGGAACAAGTCTTACGCATAGAGTAGCCGGATCAACAATCAACAGCATCTTCGTGCAGTATGCAATATTGCCTGCATCATTTTCTGCCGTCAACTCCACCACATACATTCCATCTAAATCATAAGGGACCGTGGCATTCCACCGGTCCCCTTCATCTCTCTCGAATATTACTTCTTTTCCATCTATCTTACCGCTTACCTTTACTACCATAGGCGCACCGCCTAGTCGGTAATCTCGACTGCAATAATGAATGTCTTTCCGCAGTCTACTGGATTCGGAGTAAGAGTCACTGACTTAATTACCGGAGCTGACGTATCGACAGTAACCTTACGTGTGACTGTAGTAGTCTTTCCGGCTTTGTCTTTAGCTACGATTGTGATGGTGTTTGCACCCTCAGCAAGAGTCACGTCCTTAGTAAATGTTCCGTCTGTTCCGACCGTTACAGTTGCTCCATTTACCGTTACTGTAACTGGCTTAGATGATACGTCATCTGTTTTACCACTTACCGTTACTGTCTTCTTGTTGGTTATAAGGTTATTTGATGGAGCTGTGATCTGCAGTGTCGGAGGCACTGTATCAACTGTAAATGTTGCTGTCTTAGCTGCAGCTGCATTACCATCGTTGTCGGATGCTTTGACCGAAATCGTATGTGATCCATCTTTTAACGTCGGTGATGTGCATGTGCACTTATATCCACCGTCAATAGCAGTCTTTGTTACCGTCGATACGGCTGTACCATCAACTGTGACTGCGATTGTTCCTGCATTTACTCCGGAGTCTGTATCTTTTACCTGGAATTCGATAGTCGGAGTTGTATTTGTGATATAAGCTCCTGCAGACGGAGACGTGATCGTGATAGTCGGTGCTGTCTTTTCTTTTACACGGAGTTTAAGTGATGCGCCGAGAGTAGCATGACTCTGATCTACCGTGGTAGTATTGTCGGCCTCATCTGTAGCCTTTACTGTTCCGCCAAGAACATGATCCGGCTGATTATAGCTCGACTTACTTGGAGCTGTAACCGTAGCTTCCCATTTCCCGGAGGTCGAATTATAGGTCAGATTGTATGCCTGACCATTAAATATATATTGAGCTGTTTTTACTGCCATCTACGCTTCACCTCTACTGCTTGTCTTCTGTTACCAGATCTTCTGCTCCGGAATCAATCAGGACCTCTTTTACCTTGTCCTTTAAAAGTCTCGGTACCTGTGAATAAGTTTTCTTTCCTAACATAATCTGCTGCGCCCATAACATTGCCATCATTTCTTTTCCTCCTGAAATTTGTAATAATATGAATAAAAATAAAATGGTTAATACAATTATCGTTTTACTGATATACCGTTTCAGACATTTCCAAAATGCATCCTTCGAGCATTTCATTTTTCTCCTCCGCTTTTTCGACTCTTGACTGCAGGTTCGCATTTTTCTCTTCTGCTTCTTTAAGTCGTGCCTCCAGAGCTGCCATCCGGCTGTCCGGATCCTCTCCTTCCCGGTACATTAACACACCAAGAATGCCGGCCGTGTACTTCACGATTGCATCGAGCTTTGTGTAGTTTTCATACACAACGGTATCTGCATCCCGTTCGCTCACAGACATTCTCTTAGTTGTTGTCTGATCAGAGAATAAAGTCTTCAGCTGATCCTCGTGTGCTGAAATGGTCTTGATCAGAAGTGCGCCATCCGTCTGTTCAGTGATCTGCTGGATCTGCAGTTCCTGACCATCATTGAATGTGATTTTCATTTTTCTGTTTGCCCCTTTCTTCTTTTTAGAGGGATTCTGAACTAAATAGCAAAATAACAGCAATGAATAATATAATCAAAAATGTTGAAATCACAAAAACAAATTTGAAGGTTGCTGCTAATTCTGATTTTCGATGGACCTGGGACTTGCCGACAATACCTGGCTATTATCCGTTAGAGGTTTTAGCATGGAATTTCCATGGCGATTACGATCTTTGGTTAAATGTATCTACGGCTGCAAGATATTCTACAAGTAATCATTTTGGGATTGAAGGACACAACTTCGGAAACGGAACCGCAACGGTTACATTGTTCGTTCATATTTTGTATGTTAAAAATGGATTTTGTTCATATGTAAAGGCATAATTATTTCCATTTTCCAAAATAAGATGTTTACCTGCACATTATACCTCCCTGCTTTAGGTGCATAAGCAGGGAATTTACAGTACGAATATTCAGTGTTTTTATAACTTTATTTTCCCATACGAATAATATTTAGCCTACATCCACCAGAAACCTGTATAACGCTTCCGGAGTTTTGCAGAACAGTAAACCGTATTTTATCTCCAGCGTTGATTTCATTTAGAAACATAAAATCGGCACCATTATAAGGTCCTATGAGTTTAGACTGTCTTGACTGCTCCACATTGTTTCTTTCCAATTTTGCGTATAGACTCAATTGTTTTGCAACTCCTTGTTGGAAGTTCATATACGCATGAATTAGATATATACCATCTTGCGGAACTGTAAAAGTATGCTTGTAATTCGTAGCATCATAATTATGCACAAGTCCTATATTGTCAAGAATCTTTTTACTGAAATCAGTTCCTTGAAATTCCGAGTTGCTTGGTGCGATATTGTATGCACCATTATTCATGTACACAGCCGTTTTTACTAAATTGCTATTTAGTTCAGAATCCCTCCTTTGACTGGTTGATAAAGTTACATATATAAAAGCGCATAACAAAAACACCCGACCAATGCCGAGTGTAAATAAATAAGTTTATTTACTTATGCGCTTAAATATTTAAAGTGATGATACCGTACACCTTCCTGATTCACTGTACAATATCGCATGGTTGTCTCTGACTTTGCGTGTCCCGCAAATATCATAGCCTCCTGCAGAGGCATTCCGCGGTTCAATGCATTTGTCAGAGCCGTCCTCCGGAATCGATGCGGATGCGCATTTTCTACACCCGCCTTCTCTCCAATCCGCCGGATGATATCCTCAATTCCTGTTTTCGTCAGCCGGCTATTCGGTTTCTTGCTTCCGACAAATAGCGCCGGATCATTGTCTTTTCTGCTTTCCAGATATTCTTTCAGGTACATGTTGGTTCGTTCATTGATGTACACCGTCCTTTCTTTCGCTCCTTTTCCATATACAATCAGCTCTTTATTCGCATACCGGATATCTTCCCTGTTAATCTCTGAAAGCTCCGATACTCTGACTGCTGTGCTATATAGGAATTCTAGTAACGCTTTATCCCGAAGACTGCTGCATTTACGCAGCATCCGCTCCCGTTCTTCATCAGTATATGGTTTCCGGATCTTCTTTTCTACTTTTATAGATTCCACCAGCACCATCGGATTTCTCCGAATCCGGTCACGATCTCGCAGCCATCCGAAGAAGCTGCTATACACTGCCCGGACATTCTTTAGTGTCTGGTTTGCTACCTTGCGGATCATTTTATAAGCCCGCATGAATCCAGAAATATCTCCAGAATCTATGTTCTTCACTGGCTTATTGATATAGGTCAGTAACCGAACCAGTTCATACCGATATTGCTTCACTGTCTTTGATGCTTTTCCTTCCAGTGCTTTACTCATCAGAAACTCTTCCAGATCCACTTCCCAGCTCCTGTCTACAACCTGCAGGTCCGTTTCCTGGATTACTCTGCATCCGGTAAATGTCATCTGTAACACTTCTTTCAGCTCACGTAATTGCATTTCATCTAAAACCGGTTGCATTCTTCGCAATACATCCATTATTTTTGCTTCCATACGTCTCTCCTTTTTGCTTTCAGTATATCAACTGTCATACTGAATTAAGTAGCAATTTGAAAACGGCAACTGCTGATTCTGGTTGGAAATATATGACTGCAAATAATCTTCCAGAAAGGCTAAGATTTCGCAAAATAGGTCATGTGGTATTTGTTGCTGGATCGATAAGATTTTCAGATAATGGAAAATTTGCAAACGATCAGGCTCTCGGCAATGTCCCGTCAGGAATGACACCAAATGGTTATGGCGAATTCGAGTGTCTTATTCCGATAGCTATGCATAATGGTGGACCTGCTGGAACACAAGCGCGTATATACATAAAAAATGGTGTAGTATATATCACCGGTACAGATAGAGCCTCATTCGTAATGATTGCAGCAACGGCTTATTTTAGCTAATCGGGATAAAAATAGCTCTTGTCACAAAAAGAGTCCATGTACCTCCATTTTTGTACGAAGTAATACGAAGCTTATCGCCTTTGCTACATTTTCCTGCAAAATTAGAAACTAATTTGTAATAGTTTCCGTTATTTCCCATATTTACATTGTTTAATGCACAAGCGATTTCCTGTTTATAGCTTTCACTGCTGATATTGGAGGAAACCATAACGATGAAAGCATATGTAACGTCAGCTTTCAAAAAGCTATTGGTATCCAAATTTGCTGTTCCTTGCGCCGTTGAATCAATGAATATTGGTTTCCTGTTCTCTAAAACAGTGTTAGTTTTGGCTAAATTGCTACTTAATTCAGGAAGCGTAGGAATTACCGTAAACATTTTATCCACCGACGTAACATTCAGTCCATCCAATGTTACTTTATACAGTGGCATATCTGCTACCAAATCTCCAGACTGAATATCTCCCGTTTTATACGTCGGTACTGCTGCCGTGCTTGCATTTGGTGTTCCCTGAATAACCTTCAGCATCACCTCTTCTATTTTTGTTTCCTCGTTCTTATTATATCTCGCCACAATAAGATCAATCCGTTTCATTCCCTGTGATCCGTTTGCGATTGTCACCGGATCATAAGTATTTTTCTTAATCACCGCCGTGCATCCCTGGATCACCAATACTCCGTCTCTGACTTTGATTTCGTTATTTGATACCAGTTCTGCTGCCAGCTGTGAGCCAGTTTTAAGAACAAATGATCCAGTATCAAAAATTCCTTCATTGACATCCCGGTCCTGCTCTGCCGTAACATGCGGCTTTCCGGTATACCCTGTAATGATTTCCATCAGCTTTCTCCTTTCAATTTGTACTCAATCTTTTCTTCTCCATCCGTTATCTTCCAGATTTTCTTTCCAATTGGTTTCCGCATATATACTCCTGTCAAATAATCTCGACCGCCTACGATATCTCCAATATCTATCTCGTCTTCCAACGTTTCCAATGTCAGATCGTATTCTATGGAATTCTTCGCTTTCTCCAGCCGTTCCGTTCCACCCTTTAACAGATCCTCATATTCCGAACTTGAACTGTCGTAGATATCTGCAATCTCATCAACGCCTTGGAAGAACTGAGTCTGCCCTATTTTTCCGTTCTGGTCAACGTATAAATGGATTACCAGTCGATCTTTGAGCTCGCCTTTTCCGAGACAAATCATATGATTGATACCGCGCTGATTGTTATCCATCGTAAAGTATAGACCGTTGTCATTTGAAAACTCGCATTCCACCGAACGATCCCTAATCGGAACTGCGCTGATCACAACATATCCTGACTCTTCTTTTTCTCTTTGAAAAAACTTGATATCCAGTCTGTATCCTACCGACTGCAGCATCTTTTGCAGTCCCTCATAGAGCGTGCAATATCTGTCGAATTGATAGTCTTTTACTTGTACCCCTGTATCTGCATCACTTCCATAAAATAGCCCCGGGAACGCTTCCTTTACTTTTTCTCCCACGATCTCATTAAGTTCACCAGTTGCTGTTGCATAATCCTGTCCAGATTGCGGTTCAATGATCTTTTTCATCATCATTCCACGCCAGGTATATCCTTTCGCCGTAATGGTATTCGTCTTTGTGCTGGTTTTTATTTCCCGGACTATGCCTCCAAACTCTGTTTCCGGAACATAAAAAAAGCAGCCGTTCTCGACTGTTCCATCCCACTCTGACCTCTTATACTCAATCTCAAAATCATTCGTGGCTTCTTCTCCAATCTCCATATCAAGCGTTGTGTATACAACCCCAAGCTCTTTTCCTTTTGTGTCGGTATATATCAGATCCATTTCGGTGCACCCCTCTCTTTGTAAATGGTCAAATCGAACCCGAAAGTCCCATCCCAGTTAAGGATAAGTTCTCCCGAAGGAATCCGTTTAAATACACTGTTTTTCTTCTCTCTCTTTTCAAAAATACTTTGAATCGTTCCATTACTCAGATATTTCATCACTTTCTTTTCACGGCTCCTGATTACAATATATTCTCCTGCTTCTAAGGTGTCGTTTACCTGATACGGATAACCATTTACAATAATCTTCGGGTCTACACACGGACCATAGATTGTCATTTCAAAATTACTGTCCCTGTAATGGTCAATATACCAATTTTCTGTCCCGGATTTCGGTCTTGAATAATCATATGAATAATCATACGGATACTCCAGAAATGCATAGTCCTCTCTTCTCTCAGCTGAATCCGGATAAAAGCTTTTCTTTTCCTCCATCACCCATACCGGGTATGGAGCATATATTTTAGCCTCAATCCGTTCCATACGGGTACGGCTGTCTTTCGCGCCTATTTCACTTCCGATCACGAAACATTTTATTTTGTAACCGTTCAGAAAAAGCGTTCCCGGAAACTTTCTGAAGATATCTTCTTCACACAGATCCGCAAAACGGTTTGCGTTTTCTGCTCTTTCCCTTTTATCACCGAGGAAATCAATGATCACTTTATAGGTTGCTGCGTCTCTTCTGAACTCTTCAACTTTCCTTCCCTGTGCCTGTTTCGTATCTTCTACTTCCCATTCCGAATCATAAAGTCCGGATGTCCTGATTTTTGCGCGGATCTTTTTATCGCTTAATACAATTTCTTCCTGTGAACTTCCACTTAAATATTTAAGCATTAAATACCACACCCCAATCCGACAATGTTCTTGTAACTTCTCGTTCGCCCAGGTAGGCTCTGATCTGTAGATCTTTCACTGCGTCCTTTATAATGTTCCGAAGTGCTTTATACTGTGTATACTCGTTTTCAGCCATGTTTCCAAATGTCATGCTTGTACCGCTATAGTCAACCGCTTCTTTCACCGCATTCTGTGCCAGCAAAGAGTTTTCTGTCACACCATTTGCCAATCCCTGCATAGAATACTGTCCCATTCTCCAGAATACTTTCGATGGCGAATTGATTTCCAGTTTTTTCTTTGCCGTTGCGATTGCATCGCTTGCCACTCTGCTTGCCGCCGAGATAACTGCAGATCTTCCGTCCGAAATTCCATTCGCAAGACCAATAGAAAGATTATATCCATATAACTGCGTCTTTGATGCCGTACATTGTGCTGCAAACACATTGATTGCTCCACTCGCTACACTTCTTGCTTCCGTTTTTACATTTGATTCTCCATTTTTCATCCCCTGGACAAGTCCAAGATCTACGTTTTTCCCAGATTCTCTTGTCTTTTTCGATGGTGACTGACATCCCAAGCCATTATTTACCGCTTCAACCGTCTTGACTCCCAGATCTTTACCGGCAGCATTTGCTTTTTCCTGTGCATTCTGCATTCCCTGAACCAATCCCATCACGGTATTTGTCCCACTTTCCTGCATAACAGATGTAAGACCATCCATTCCTCCTGCAATATTGGCAGCTCCAGACGTAAGTAGCTGCTGTCCCCATTCATTTGTCATTCCCTGAATGTCCACACTCTGGCTCCAAAGGTCATTCGCTTTTTTCAGTTCTTCATCTGTCATGGAATTGAACGCTGCAACATACCCGGATCCCTGTGGTCCCATCTCTGACAACTTCTGCAAAATGCCCTGGTTAATTCCTCGATCAGCAAGAGCGGACAGATTTTGTTCCCATGCAGTCACGCCGTCTACCTGGCTTTGCATGTTTGCCAGCAAGTTCTCGGTCGAAATCTGCGTACCGGCATCAAACTCCTCAAACATATCCATCTGGGACTTCAGCGCACTCTGTACATTTTCCTGCATAGTAAGAACACTGTTTGTCACATTCACCGCCAGTTCCTGTTGTGATACTGACAAATTCTGATATGCTTCCAGTTCTTGACCTGCCATTGTAATACTGACCGAAGATTGCTCTGTCGCCTCAGTCTTTGCGCTGGTATTATTCTTTGTGGCTGCCGTATTATTGTTTGTCTCTTCCGTCATATCGGAGAGATAACTCATATACGGTTCCATCTCGGCGTTTGCTTCTTTGATTGCATCATTTATCTCTTTTTGACTGTCCTTTGCCGTTTGCTTCGCATCATTGAGTTCCCGTTCATCGTCAGCCATCTGTCTTAACGCCTCTGTAACTGTAACTATATTCCCGTTATACTCAATCGTTGCTTCTGACTGATCCTGTGTGGCAGCGTAAAGTTCATCAACATTATCTGCACCTTTTTTCAGTGCCTCGCTATACTTCTCCTGTGCTTCTTTCGTTGCCTCTGTCTTTTCCCTGAGTACATCATTTACTTCTGACCGCTTCGCTTCGATCGCCGCAAGCTTTTCTCCAATTTCGGAAACTTTGTTCTCTGCATCTGCTTTTTCAACTTCTGCATCCACCAGCTTTTCCACGCTGTCTTTCATTTTTTCCTGCGCAACCTGAATTTTCTGCATTTCCAAAGCACTCTTTATGTAGTTCTTCATCTCTTCCGAACTCATGCTTAATTTTCCGGTTGTCTCGTCAATCGCAAGTGACATTTCCGGAAACATGGTATTCAGTTCCATGACAATCGTTTTCATCCGGCTTTGCTGTTCTGTCGTCTGATTGGATTGTCCGGCAAGCTTTACAAGCTCATCTGTCAGGTTATTCGCCAGTGTTCCGCTTGCATTTACCTCTTCCATGGAAGAAGTCATATTCTGAGTTGCTTGTTTCAAGGCTTCGCTTGTTTCCGATGCTTTGTCCTTCAGCTCGGAAGTGGACTGTATCAGCTCGTCCGTTTCACTGGTCGCATCCCCCATTTTGGATGCCAACACAGCCGTTACTCCGATCAGCGCCGTTACTCCTGCCACAACCAGTATTGCCGGATTCGCAGCCAATACTGCATTAAATCCTGCCTGCGCTACAGTTGCCCCTTCTGTTGCTGCTGTCTGCGCCACGGTTGCCGCTGTCTGCGTTGCTGTAGCTGCCGCCTGTGCTTCCTGCGCCACAGTAGATGCTGCTTCTGCCGTTGTCGCTGCAGTTCGTATTCCAATCAGTTCCGCCGCCTTTTTTCCGAAATCAACCAGCGAGACCCCGGCATCTTTTACTTCAGAAATAAACTTTTTGCTCTTATTTACAACAAAAATACCACCGATTGCAGTTCCCGCAAGCTCTGCCACCGGAACAATCGTTTCAAGATTGTCTGCAACCAGTTTAATTCCTTTTTGTGCCATTGGAAGATATTTCACAAGTAATGGCTGTACAACATCCGCTTGCACCGTCCTTCCAAGAACCTTCCACTGGTTTGTGATACTGTCATACTTGATGTCCTTTACCTTTTCCATGGTTCCCTGGACATTTTTATAGGAATTATTTACGTTGTTCAGAGAAGTAATTACCTTCATGGCATTATCTTCTCCCAGCGCACTCCAGGTATCGCTTGCCAGTGTCAGTGCTTCCTGCTCATTCTTCATGCTTGCCAGATCAGAAATCACCGACTGGAACACTTCTTTTGTAGTTGCACTGCCATCATGCCACTTTTTAACAAGATCCTGTGTGCCGGCAGAAAATGATTTGATGTGATCATCTATTCTTCCGTCAGCAAGACTGTTTCCGAATTCCTTGACGTAGTCATTTACTTTATCCAGATTATATGCTCCGGAGTTTAAACCGTTTTCAAGGATTGCAAACATCTCTTCCGCTGAAAATCCAGCCTGCGCCCACAGAGAAGAATATTCCGTAAGATTATCCGCAAGTTCTCCGGATTTATTTAACCCGTTTTGAGCTCCTTTTGCCATCAAATCGAATGCAGTCTTACCATCGATCCCCATATTTGTCACCAGTGCATCTGCGCCTCTGATTGATTCGCTCAGATCCATCCCAAATACGTCTTCCAATGCCATTCCGTTCTCTGCAAGCTCTTTGATTTTTGTCGGATCTGTCTCATTCGTATACTGCTTCACCAACGCCATTGCACTTGCGGCTTCATCAATCGCATCTCCGTAACCACCTTTATACAGATTCTGCATTTCCTGTGAATAAGCTGCAGTTTCTCTTGCTGTTGCCCCTGTACTTGCCTGGAGTTTCTGCTGTGCATCTTGAAGCTCCAGCGTCCCCTGCACCGCATCTTTGAACACATTCGTTGCGAGACTTTTTCCGGCGTCTACCATTGTATTGATCAAGTTTGCCTTAATAATTTTCCCGGTACTGGTAATCTTTTCTGCAACATCATCTGTCTGTTTTCCAAACTTGTCAATACTTTTGGCGCACCCGTCTGTTGCTTTTTCTGCCTCTTCCAGATAGGCCGTATTCTCATTTACCGCTCTCGTTGCCTTGATTGTCTGTGCCTGTGCATTATTTAACTGCTTCTGCCAGTCCTCCACTCTGTTTCCGGCTCTTTGGTAGGTGGCTTCACCTTTTTCCACCTTTTCCGTTAATTCACTGACTGCTTCCTGCTGCCGTGATAACGCTTCTTCTGAAACATCCGAAGACTGTTTCATTTCATCCAGTGTGCTTTGTGCCTGTTCCAGCTTTGTGCGGTACTCCTGAAGTTCTGTTCCAACACGTGCATAATCTTCCTGTGCATGTGTCAAACCTTTCCTTACTGCCTCCTCTTTTTCTACCTGCTTATCTAGCGTCCTTGTCAGGACCTCATTCTTCTTACGCAATGTATCAACCGAGTTTGCATTTCCCGCCGTTTCCGCTTCTACAAGCTTCATTTCCGATTTCATTGTAGACAGGCTTTTATTGCACTGTGTCACCGCTGATCTGAATTCTTTTTCGCCATCGAGCGTAATGTATGCGCCCACTTTTTTCTTTGCCATTTCTTCTCTCCAAACCGGCATAAAAAAACCGCCTTCTCAGGCGGTTTTCATGCATCATCTACCAAAATCTTTTGCTATGCTTTCTTCTATGTATTTGTTCAATTCTTCTTTGACTTTTCGCTTTTCGCATAAATGCCGTCCCTTAATTCCCGGTGATGCAAATTCATCCAGTTTGAAATAAATATGCCGTGGGATATAAATAATCAGAGCCGTTATAAACGGAAGCGCCAGGCAGAACAGTTTTCCTGTTGTGGCGAACTCAAAAAGAGAGGCTGCCGTAACAGACAGGAGCGCTGTCGCAATATAAATATGCCGTTTTGCATAAAATACAAGTATTCTATATATCACCCATGCATATATCTTAACTTTCTGCATTTCCAGTCCTCCTCTTCTTTCTACATCATACCACATTTTTCTTTACAAATCCATCATTGAAGCAATTTTCTGCTGCTCAAAAACCTGTCTTCTCATCGTAATATTATGCATTTTCTTGAATTCTTCAAAAAGATCGCACCATTTACCGAAATACATATGTGCAACCTCTTTTTCCGTATATCCAATCCGCATCCCAATAAGTACCACCCACGCAAAGTTTATCGGTTCTGGTTCTCCGCCTTCCCCTGCGTGGTTGTCGCGTTTTTTCTCTCAAAACATCTTGAGAATTCCTGATGCAAGATTGTAGATAATTCTCTTGGGTTGAAATCAATCTGCCGGATCAGTGTTCGATCACTGATTTCCGGAATCTCCTCTTTGTTTTCTTCCCGTTTGATTGCGAGTCCCTCCTGAATGAACCATACCGCTGCCTCGTTGATAATCTTGATATCCGGCATCTTGTAATGTCCAACAAGAAGTCCATCTTCATTTCTGACTTCTTCACCGTATTCATCCAGCTCCGGTACGAATCCATTCAGCATATTTTCATATTTTCCAAGATCCTCATACTTGTCCTGGATCTTTTCCAGGACAAGATTGTCACATTTCATAGGGTATTCTTTTCCAGATAATACGATCATATTCATTTCTTCAAACATTTTCCTGCCTCCGATTATTCTGTTACTCCAAACATCGTATTGATCCATTTCAGCGCATCTTCTTCTGAGCTGCAAGCCTCTGTTTCTTTCCATGATCCGTCATCCAGTCCAAGCGCTCTTCCCGAAATAGACGGTGTTTTATATTCAATAGAATCTCCTTTGGTTGAATAATCTTCTGACGGTTCCGTAAATTTTGCTTTTTTCAGAAAATTTCCAATAAAACTTCTGACTCCATCCACTTTTTCAACAGACACCCATGCCATTCCAACATAGTTCGCCTGGTCATCTACATTGAATTTTACATTTTTCTTTTCAGTACCAACCGTATGTCCAAACATTTTTTCGTGTGCTTCGATTGGAAGTGTACTGGTATTCAGTGTTACTTCCGCATAAGTAAACTCTTTGTCGTATTCCGCCTGCTTATCATCCGCATTTAGACTGCCTTCTGCATAATTCGGGTTTACCTGCAGTCCAATCGCCTTTCCGCAGGCAAAAGGCTTATCGTATTTTCCACTTTCTAACAATTTTGCAATAATTGGTTTTCTAAGTCCTACATATGCCATTTTATTCTTCCTTTCCGATTCCTGCCATTTCTTCCAGCCAGGAATCCGCTTCTTGCATTGTGTTAAATATTTCTTTTTTTCTCCATTGTCCGCCGTATGCCGGCACCGCTTTTCCTGATGCCTGCATTGTCACATACTTTAGTGCTTCTCCCCTTGTCTCTATGTCCTGTTCATCCTCTGTCAGCCGAACTTTATAGAGCCAGACTGCCACATAGTACGTTTTCCCATTACGCTTTTCTCTCACTCTGACTCCCAGACCAATGTATTCAGACAAATCTGTTTCATTCGATGCAGAACCAGTCTCTGATACTTCGAGTCCGAAAACTTCTTTTTCGGCCGTCTGGGTAATCTCCGAAGTTTCCAGCGTTACGGATGCATACGCAAACATTTCTTCCTCGTCTTCTGAATTGATGTCCCCGTATTCGCTAACATCTTCATATTTTGGATCAATTCTTATCCTTACAGCTGATCCATATCGAAATCCGTTTGAATACTGGATTCCATTTTCCGTCTCACTGTATTTCGCGCCGACAACGTGTGCCAATCCTGTATAAGCCATCAGTCTTCCTCCTCAATATAGCAAGAAAAGCACAAATGGTAATATTTTGTTTCTTTCTCGTATATGGAATCTATATCAGTCACCGTAAATCCTGCTTTTCGCAATAATTTACGAATCGTTTTTCTGTCATCCATATAGTCTTCCCGGGTATATAAATGGATCTGCATGTGCAATGTCCATTCCTGGTCTTCATCATCAGCAAAACATTCCGCTGAATCAATTTCCGGATTATATACGATATATTTCCCTGGCGGGGATTCATAAGGACAGCACAGTGGCCAGATATTCTCTGTGATTACTCCCAGTGTGTTCTCTATTTTCTGATTTACATTCACGGTCCTGTCACCTCGTCAAACTTCCTCTGCATTGCTTCCAGACATTCTCCTTCTGCATTCTGTACTGCTTTGGAAATAACTGGTCTTGCCTGCTGCTTTGTTGTTCCATAATTGAGATATGCCAGTTTCTCATTCCGGCGAACACCTTTTTTGTCTTTTCCGCTCGCTGTGATCGTTACATAATGGCCTCGTTCATTCTTTTCCGGTTTCCTTGATTTGATTGATCCGGCAAGATCTCCCGTTGCATACCCTCTGTTTGCCTCTGCCTGCACCTGGCCTTTCAATTCTCTTTCCAGAATCGGTGCCGCCGTCTCCAACATATCCGGCGCATACTCATCTAATTTACCAAGCCGGTCCAGTTCTTTCGCAAAATCATCAAATCCTATCGCCTGAAATCCCATCTTAACCACACGTTATTTCTACGAAAGATTTTCCTTTTTTGTAAGCACGGATAATGTCGTACTCTGCCTCTTCGTAGATCACCTTTCTTGCGTATTCTGGTTTTCCATCTTCTCCTGGATGTCTGCTTGCTTCCCAGTCATCTGTCCTGAGTTTCAGTATAATGCGGGCATTTACTCCTGCCCGCATAGATTCATATGCTTCCGCTCTGGTTACGGATTTTTCCATTGCATATACTTCAACAGAACATCTTTTTCTTTCCGGGAAACCATTTTCATTTTTACAGATTTTCTCCCAGATCAGTTCCGCCGTTTCCATTTTTCTTCTCCTTTGCATAATCCCCGGAAAGTGCCATGGAATCCCTCAGTTTTTCAAAGGCTGTCTGGAAGCGCTCTGTATTTTCATCATATCCGAAATTTGCTTTGCAATACAGAACCATTGCCTGATAGTACAGCGCATCCGTTGCCGGATCGCCGTACACACCAGTGTTTTCCAATTCCTTTACACACGCCAGTGCCAGTTCATTGATTTCTTCATCATTCCTGGTCCCGACACGTTTTTTCAGCCTCTCAATTATCCTTCCATCCATCTTAAGCCGCTTTCTTCTTCATGACTACAAGCGAATTCAGTTCCAGAGATTTTCCATCGCAGATCATAACCGCCTTTGTAATCTCATCTTCTGTATCATTGTCCTCATACTTTTTAACAGTCATTGCATAATTCGTATTGAACATATAATCAGACCAGTCATACAGGAATGCCACTGTAGTATCCGCTTCCGTTGCAGCTCCATAGCTATCCATATAGTCATTGAGCACGACTTTTCTTCCAAGAAGTGTGCGCTCCGGTTTTCCGTCAATTCCCCGGTTTACTCTTGCGATTGGCTGTCCGTTCGCATCCACTTCTCCGACAAATGCCATGAAGGTCTTTTTCGTCATATTCCAGACCGCACCATTTTCATACGCGAGCGGAAGTGCGGCTTCTGCTTCAACAAGTTTCTTGTATAAAGAATCTTTATCACCAACTTCGATGCTCTGTCCTTCCGGAGCTGTTTCATTTAAAATTCCTTTCGGTTTTCCTTCTCCATCTCCATTTACAATCGCTTCCTCCTGTGCTTTCACCATGGCTTCCGCAATGCTGTTTACAAATACAGTTTCAAATACAGTAAGCGACATGGTTACTGCTTCCAGTGTCATTGAAATTGCACATCTCAGCTTGAAACCTCTTATATCAATGTAGCCGGTTGTCTTTTTCTGTTTTTCACTTGTTCCACCTTCTGCAACCCATGTTGCAACCGGTTTTACGCTTGAAGCTGGAATTCTTGCGCCTGGTGCAAAAGTGGTCTTCGTAACCAGTGGAAGAATCATACCGATTGATTCCATTTTTTCAATAATACGGCTAATCAGAACCGGTGCAATGACAGAACCGATATCTCCCGTTTTAGTCGGTCCGGCTTCATTTTTGAACTTCTCCGGAATCTTTGTTCCATTGACTACATAATTCATGAAGGCAATTCGATATTCCTGAGAGTTATAAATATTTTCCGGTTCTGAAACTTTTGCTCCAAAATCAGCCTTGCTGCCATTCTGTTCAAATACATTTAACGGTTTCGGTTCTTCATTCAGTGCTTTGAAATTCGCCTGTGCCTGCGCAATCGCATCCCATTTCTCATCCAGATCCTTTACTTCATCCATTTTAGAATCTGCTTCCTTGATCTTCCCTTCATTGATCAGACCTTCCGCTTCATCCATCAGTTTTTTTCTCATCGCTTCATACTGCTTTTTGTTCATCTTTTTTCTCCCTTCAATTTTAAAAGTTTTAACTTCTGCAGTGCCACTTTATCCGGAACTTCCTCTCCGGATTCCATCATTTTTCTTGCCGCATTCATCTTTGTCTGATCCGGCAATTTGAACATAGGTCCTGCCACAAGCTGTAAGTTTGTTTCCTTTTCTTCAAACATAACCTTATCAATCAGTTTCTTTTCTTTCGCCTGATCTGCAGTCAGCCAGGTTTCATGCTCCATCATTTCGAGTGCCTCTTCCTGGCTCATTCCGCTCTTGGCAACATACGCTGTACTCAACGCATTGTCTGCTGTTCGCAGCGTTTCCGCCATATGTTCCATATCGCTGTGATTTCCTTCTGTGCCCGAAGAAACACAATGTACCATCATCAGTGCTGTCGGGGACATTTCACAATATCCTGCCATTGCCACAATCGATGCAGCACTGCAAGCCTGACCGGTAATATAGATTTTCACATCTGCCGCACACTGCCTAAGCATAGTGTAGATTTCAGATCCTACATCAATGATTCCTCCTGGAGAATTTATCATGACCTCCACTTCGTCACCCGGCTGAACATTTTTCAGCACATCTGTTACATCTTTCGGAGCTGTGCTGTCCGCGCCGAACCAGTCATAATACCACTTATAATCGTTCGGGATCATAACGCCTTTAATATCAATCCTGTATTTCATTCTTCTTATCGCCTCCTTCCGCAGAATCAAGTAATCTTGTTATAATTTCCGCAGTGACCATGTAATTTTTACTGTCCATTTTTCCCAAAGCTTCTTTCACCAGATTCACAACCTGCGTATCCAGTCTTCGTATCGGTTCGTCGCCACCCGGAATCGGAGCCATATTCAGCGTTGCTCTCCATTCATTCGGAAGCATTGCACCTCTGTCAACCATTGCTTGGAATGCCAGTTTTGTTGTAAGGCTTGCGCAGGAAAGATTGTTTGCTTCAAATTCGATTCGGTTTCCGAACCCCCGTTCCTTTCTGGTAAAGATTCCGGTTGTATAGGTCTGGTGCATCTGAACAACTTCCGGTTCTATCTCCGCTTCGTAATACGCATTCCATTCATCCTCGTTATAATCACTCTGGACAATTTTCTTGTTGGTATTGAAAAATGAATAGATTCTTTCGATTGTGCGATCCGTCTGTGCTGCATTTGGAACGTAATCTTTTGGTTCAATTCGCTCCACCTTTGCCTTCGCATCCACGCCAGCCGCCCCGAACGTATCCGTTTCAACAGCCAGATAATTTTCAACGAACTTCTCAACATTTCTCTTGATGTCCTCTTCCCTCATTGATGAACTGTAAGTCAGAAGCCACCGTATGATCCCGCTGTTCTTGATTGCGCGGATCATCCCTTTGTCAATCGTGCCGATCACATTCATCATCTGCGTAAGTGCCGGCGCAGGACTGTCTCCGAAAATATCATCTTCGTTGTAATCGTGGCGCAAATGGATGATATCTGCATACCGAAATGTCCCACTTTTCCCATTACGATACAAAAATTTCAGGAACAATTCACCCGAGCTGTCATACTTTGCTTCGGCAGACACACACGGGACTGGATACAACTGCACCGGTTTCTCGTTCTCATCCCGTACGATCAATATGAATGCATTATTATTCAAACATAACTGTGTAGCAACCTTTTCCTGCATCTGCTGTGCCGTCATATACGGGTTTGGTTCGGAAAGTAAAAATCTGATGTTCGCTTCCGTGTTTACCTTGATCCCGCCTTTCGGATCATCTCGGATATGTTTTCCAACCAGCTTTCCGATCGCTTTCACTTTCGGACGGATGCAGGCTCTTACAATATCACTTTCATATAACTTTCCATCCCACGCATAGTAATAATCACCTGTCATGGTAATCATCTTGATCATGTTATGCTCTGTTGCTTTTTCGTCTGTCTTTGTTGGTTCTCTTTTCCAAAATGGTTTCATGTTACCTCCACAAAAATAAGAGCCTCCTGGCTCTCTAAATCAATGACATATATTCATTTATGTTATCCTGCATCACTACATAGGCATCCAACAACGCCGCTGTTCCATCAATCCTTCTTCTTGGACTGCTTGTTTTGATCGGCTGTATGTTATCGTTTCTGTCAATATCTACTGCCGTATTGCACAAACACCATTTATCAACCGGATTGTTGTTATACACGATCAGCTTTCTTTCCAGATCAGCTCCAAGACACTTCATCGGCTGCGATAAAGTCTTTTTTCCCTGAATCACCGGTATCATTGCTGATTTTCCGAAATAGTCCTGCATATCTTCCACAAAATATTTTGCACTCCATGCATCATAGCCGAACATATTCAAATAAATATCTTGCTTTTCCTGTATTTCTACAAACCATGCTTTTACATCTCTGTAGGAAATCTTGTTTCCTGGACACGTCCGCACATATCCTTTTTCTATCCAGATATCGTATGGTACTTTGTCCTCTGTCACATGTTTGTCTACCAGTTCTTCTGGAATCCAGTACATGGAAATTACATAAATATGTTCATCATTCGGAACTTTAAACAATACTTTCGCTGCTGTTAAATCCGTTGTAGACGACAGATCGACTCCGCCGATTCCATATCTCGGCTTTAACACTTCCAGATCGTACTTTTCCGGATTATTCGCCTGTTCAAATGTGAGCCATGCCTCTGATGAAGTTTCCCTGATGTTGAACTCTTTACAAAGCAGATTTTTAACCATGATCGGATTTTTCTTGGCTTTTTCCACCTTGTCTTTCAAAGTTTTGGCATTCTTGATCGTTCCAAGTCCCGGATTTGCTTTCATCCAGCATTCTTCCTGCGTCCACTCTTTCCGATTGTCCAATTCATAAATAAATGCAATCAGATGTTCGTCTTTGTAGCCATCTGGATCAAAATATCCATTGATCACATTCTCTGCCTCTTCATACTTTTGATCATAGATATCTTCCCGGATAGTTCCGGCTGTTGAAGTAATGCTGATCAGCGGCTGTTCCCTCGCTGTGATTCCATCCGCCATGATATCATACAAGGCTTTCCCCTGTTTCCACTGGTGGATCTCGTCCATTAGAACACAATGGATATTAAGACCATCCAGAGTATCACTATCTGAAGCCAAAGGTTTGAATACACCATCATTGAACTCTGTCGTAAGTTCTGCCACCAGAGGTTTCACTCTTCTCAGAAGTGATGGTGATTTCTTTACCATTCTTTTTGATTCCAACCAGATAATCTTACTCTGATCTTTCTTAGTGGCAACCGCATATACTTCCGGTCCCATTTCTCCATCAGCAGTAAGCATATAAAGACCAACTACAGATGCCAGAAGAGATTTTCCGTTTTTCTTTCCCACAATCAAGATCGATTCCCGGTATTTCCGATTGCCCTCAATATCAATAAATCCAAACACTGTTGCGAGATAAGCTTTTTCCCACAATTCAAGCAAAACTCTTTTCCCACCAAATTTTCCTTTGGAATGTCTGCAATAATTTTCAGCAAACTCGATCACATGATTTGCTCGCTTAGGACTGTAATAATATTCTCCTGGGTTTTGAATATCATAAACAACTTTCTTGTAAGTCCGATACACCTTATTCGATACAATAATTTCTTTGTTCTGGATCTTTTCCCAGTATTCCAGAATCGGATTGTATTCCTCAGGGTATCTAATCATCCCTGCCATTTACAAAATCCTCGAATCCATCATTTGTCTTGGTCGCCACCTGCTCTTTCGGTACCAAATCCGTCAGCTGCTTTATGACAGCCATATAGTTTTTGATCATTGTATTATATATTTCAACTTCTGCAGACTTCTTGACGCCTTTCTGGTTCGCACCATTCTGGTATTCTTCTGTGTAACCTTTTTCGGCAATCTTTTGTCGCAATTCATGTAGAGAAGCACCCATGAAAGCAGCCTCTTCTACGAGATTTTCTGTTGCTTTTTTTGTTTTTTCATCAAGCTTTTTATAGATTCCGCCAAGTTTTCTTTTCTCGGCCGCAATAATCTGTTCTTTGGTTTTCCCCTCGTATTTCGCCACTTTTCCCGGTTTCTCCTTCCTTTTTTCGTTTATTTTTTTCACCATTACCTACACCCCCTCACGCGCGCGACCTGCGTGTTGCATGGAGGTAGGACTGTGGTCAGCCGTGATTTTTTACAAATTATTTTTCAGGGGGGAGTACGACCATTTCCCCCTCGCTATCAAATTCATATTTCACAAGACCGTCCGCCGGTCCATCTTTCATATTTTCTTTTTGATGGCAGATATGGCAGTCATACTTTAGATTATTAAATCCTAACGCAATGTCCAAGTCACTGATGTTGTCCGGCGTCAGTTCTATCTTGTGATGTACGATGTATCCTGGTACTTCATGACAGGTCTCACACATTCCGCCGTCAATCGATATTCTCTTTGCTATGTATGCTCTTCTACAATCCTTCCATCTCTTTGAATTGTAGAACGCTCTTGCAAATTCTTTTGCCATTCATCTCTACCTTCTATTCATTACAGTTGCAAGCTCACCAAAAAGGCTTGATAATTCCAAGCAGTCTTCTTTTGTGAGTTGGTGAGAAAAATAATCATCACACTGTTCATTCAGATAAACTGCATTGTTTTCAAAGCATATTGAAAATATTCTATCTTCTTTCATCTTGTCCAATAGGCATTTATGTTTATCAATTATCTCTTCTCTATCCATGGTTTCTTTCCTCTGACGGTTTCTGTATCTGTAATAAGGAGTTCTAAAAAAGTAATTGCAACAAACAAATGTACTGACGTATGAATAAATTCTTTCCAGAGTAAACCGCCAAACCTCTTTCCAGAATTTACGGCAAAGAAAAAGGCAACAATCTTTCGACTGCTACCCCGTTTCAATTCTTTACCTGCATATACTATATCACAGGTTGAGTGTCGCATTCTATCGCATATTTAAATTTTTTCAATGCATCTGAATGCTTTTTATGCACATACTGCCAGCAATACCCGGTTCTTGCACAGATTTCTTTCCATCTCATAAGATCTATGTAATGATAAGTCAGGATATCTTTCTCTGTCTCGTCTTCCATCTGCTCAATTCTTTCCCTGATTTCAGTCCGGATCCTAACTCTTTTCTTTCTCTGTTCCACCAGTTTCCGTTCCTGTTCGTCCACTTCTGCTGCATAATCCGACAGATCAGAAAGGTTGCTGCTTTTTGGCAGTCCATCTGCTGCCAGTGCTCCCGGAAGCATCCTATCCAGCTTTAAGCGTTCCAGCTCTTCCTCGATCCGCTTCTCCTGGCGTAATGCTTTGCCGTACTGTTTCAGGTATTCCTTTTTCTTCTCGTTCTCTTCTTTCACTGTTTCCATCGGTATACCCTCCCTGTCTTCCTGTCTCTTAATACTAAGACCTCGAATCCAAGCAGACTTGCTATATCCTTTAATGCTTTATGTGCTTCCTTTACGTGATGTGGGATGCGGCTTGCATCCTGGATGGCTTTGCCTGCTGTCGGATCGCGATATCCTTCCTGGTTTTTATACAATGTTTCATCACCTTCTCTGCTACTCTATCATTGCCGGAATGAACAGCGCCCATAAGCACCACGCTGATCCCGTCCATTTCATTGCAATAATTACTGCAACTGTTGTAATTATCCATGCAAGTGTCTTTGTATATTTATCTTCCATTATCCCTTATACCTTTCCGGAATCGGCATCCACGCCACAACCTTATACGGTTCTCCCTGTTCATCGAACCAGACACCTGTCTGGGAATAATACAATGTTGTTGCCTTATCTGCTCCCTCGATCGTAACCAGAAACTCCGCTGCATATGCACTTCTGACATATGATTCTATGAACTCCCGTTGATCTGGGAGTCTTTCTGTTGTTGGAATCCATCCGTTACTCATTATTCTCTGCCTTTCTTCATGAAATCATGATAAATAATATTATCGGTTTTGCATCCTCCGATTTATCCCAAATATTCCCGATAACCTTCATCTTACACCTTTTTACATAATCTTCCGTTAATGGCATTGAATAGCAAAACGGTTCGCATTTGCTCAGAGCATCCGTCGGAATCGTTTCGTAGTGCCATCCAATTACACTGTCTATTACTTCTTCGCTTTCCACTTCTATGACGTTAAACTCTCCGAATACTGCTTTTACAAGATCAACCGGATTATCATGGCACATAAGGATATCATTCTCCCAGATCTTCTTTCCATTCTTATCCATGAGTCCAGTGTACTGGCAGATCGTATCCGGATCAATCATGTATTCATAAGTCCCATCGTTTATGTAATCTTCACCAGAAAGAAATCCCTCTACCCATTTTCCCTCCATCCATTCATTTTCCGGTAGCGCATGGATATGCTTTGCCTTAAATAATATTTCTCTTTTCATCTGTGCTTCCGCCTTTCTTTCATGTACTTCAGAATTTCTTTTTTTATCATCTTTGCATACTTCGGATGATTGCATCCAAACATGATGCATCCATTGTATTCATCACCATTTCCGAGATCATCATGGTCTACACTTAGCCCGCATTTTCCCTGTAAACACTCTTCAACATCATGTTCTTTGCAATATTCTCCCATTGTCAGTAAGAAGTCTTCGATCTTAACTTTCATCCAGTCCACCTCGCTTCACTATTTCAATTGCCATATTGATAGCGTGCTCTTCACTCATATCTCCATCCCAGCACTCATTGAGACATTCGCAATATCCGCAGTACTCACAAGCTCCATCAAGCTTTAGCTGCTCTAAGTTAGAGACAACATTCTCCACGTCAAATGCTGTCGGCTGGTTATCTACCAATTCGCAAAGTGCATTAGCTTTGTTTGGTGGATAATTGTTCAGGATTGCCATTCCTGCTATCTGTTTTTGAAATTCATCCGCATCAATCAGTCTCATCAATTTCACTCCAATCAAATTTACAACCACATTCGCCACAATAGTTGTTTCTGCTTTCCGCATCCGACATTACCTGTTTGCCACACATAGGGCATTCGTAGTCGATATCTCCGTTCAGTTGGTCTAAGATAATCGGCTTTACTGGAATCTGCTTTTCCAACGCAACGAGAGCCATTCGCACAGCTGCATCATGCTTTCTTGCACTGATAGCTGCTTTCGGAACTTCTGTATGTATGTCTTTCTCCAATATCTCCATAGCTTCTTTAATTTCCATCTTTTTCTCCTTTATCTCAACTGATTCTTTTGCATTTCTTCGAAGATTTTCTTGCAACCTTTCTGTTGATCGAGTTCTTTCAGATGCTCAACACGGTTATTCCATATCTCAATAGCTTCCTCTTTGGAATTCGCTCCGTGTACCGCATAGCAATCTTCCTCGGACGTATCTATTGTTGTTCCATGTATTCCATCGTAGTGGCAGTATCTCGGACAGCCAGCCGACCATCCGAAATAAAATCCGTCTACTACATCTCTTGAAAGATATGCTTTCGTTCCACATCTAGGACATGGTTTTAATTCGCTCATATCATTCTCCTTTATAAGGTTCCGGCAACGGCATCCAGGCAACAATTGTTTTTGCCGTGTGTTCATAGATTCCTTGAAAGATTCCATTTCCCCAATATCTCATCTCTGTTACTGTTCCGCTGTAAAAGCATACAATTACATCCGTATTATCCTCCGGCATCTTCTCACTGCATGGAATCCACTGTGTTTCTTTTAGTGCATGTATCCCCATTTCAATGGCTTCTACTGTTTCCTCAGTCCAGCCCCATTCAAGATGTTTCACTAATCTATCTATTGCTTGTTGATTATTCATCTTCAGCCTCCTCTTCTTTTGGAAATTGAAAAATAAAAGTTTCGGAAATTTAATCTCTTACTTTTCCCTCTTTTCATCTTCTTCAGCTGCTTTTATTTCATCCTCCTTCATCTCTCTTTCTTCTGCGATCTGGATGCAAAGCACCGGTTGTCCTATTTTTTCATCTCTTAACATAAAAAGTTCTTCCGGAATATATAGCTTTCTTTTTTTGGGTTTGCCATAATAATGCTCACTGGTGCATTATCGGCAAATTCTGCAAGATATTCTTTTAATTCTCTGTTTTCCATATTCTTACCTCCCCTGTGTCTCTACAACATTCAGGATCTTTTCTACTGCCTTATCCCAGAAGATTCTCACAAAGTCATCCAGTGTTGTAAATTCTTCTCCTCTGTCGCTGTCTACCAGCCCAACCTCATCTCCATATGTTGTATCCGAATCCAATTCTTCAAGAACCTGCGCTGTGATATCTTTTACAACCTCTTCTGTATCGGTATATCCGCAATCGTAGCTGCAGGCTTCTCTTAACTCTTCCATATCTCTTCTTGACAATTTTCCCATTTTTTTCTCCTTTACCACCCCATATCATTACGGTATCCAATTGCACTTGGATTTACCATGTATGATCGTTTCAGTTCTGATTCATCCAATTGGCGTTTCAACTGGCTTACTTTTTTCTTTAGTGCCCGATTCTCTTTTAGCACCGCCATGAGCTTACAGCTATCATGCTGATCACATTTTGTGTCTTCAGAATAGTTTTCGCACATCAGGCATACTTCTTTTTCAGTCATTATTTACCCCTTCCTGCGCCATGATTCTACGCCTTCCATTCCTTCTTTGCTGGTCAACTGCTGCCACTCCCAGTTTATATAGCTCCTCACAATCCCTTTCTGGTTTCTGACCTGTATATGATGCGGATAGATTCCAAGGATCGTGACCTTTTCCGTGGCGAGTCTGGTTTTACCTCCCTTCTGGGAGATCCTGCGCCTTAACTGTACTTTGTCTCCAACTTTCATTTTTTTGTTCCTTTCCGTCTTACCTTGCGCATTTTCTTACTTACCGAGTATATGAACGCCCGCATATTGCCGGGTTTAGTCATCTTCCTCTTCATCTTTCTCCCTCTCCCGGTTCTCTAAAATGATTCCATTTGCACAGATACCGCCGTCTGCTTTGATCAGGATGTATTCTTCACCATCAATCACTCTGGTTGATACCAGATCTGTCCGTTCAGCGTTTACGGTCACATGTGCATCCGGAAGCCCGATTTCGAATTGCTTCGTGTTTATCGTGTTCTCCGAGTCAATCTCGGCACTATTGCAACTTTTGGCACTTACTGCTGCCGCCTCCGGATCAATCCCGATATTCTTTAAGATATTCTCAATCTCACTCGCTTTCAGTCTTCTATCTTCCGAATCCGATTTAATGTCCTTAATTCTGCCAAGCGAATGATACAGATCTTTCGCCTGTTCCAGGCTCACTTTTCCATTCACTACATTTAGGCTTTCCCTGAATGCTATTTTCTGTTCTTCCGGAGTAGACGGTAGTTTACACCATAAGGTCTGTGTGATCAGTCCTTTGTCCGGATCGTTCGGGCGTTTGCTGTAGTACCAGACGTGATCCGGATCACTATGGCGGTCTGTAAATGCCGGATATAAAAATCCCTGCGTTGGCATGCTTACCGTCCAGTCCCTTGTCCGTTCCTGAATGTCTGCCAGATCCGGTGCATAGGATAATCCTGCTGCCGATAATCCTACTGGACACAAACAGCCGATCATATATCGGTAAATCTCTTCACTTTCATCCAGATCCGTTCCGTCTGTGGCAATCTTTGGAATATCATAGATTCCACTGGCGATCAGTATCAGTGTATATGTCTTGTTCGATACATCTATAGACTCTGCAATCTCTTCCAGAAAGATCTGACGCACTTCATCGTCCTTCAGCTCTGTATTTGCAATGGCATTTAAATATCTGGCTCTTTCTTTGTCCAAAAAATCCAACTGGAACATATTTTTTCCCGGCTTTCCAGATAAGACCTTTCCAAAAATGTCCAAATATTTGAACTGCTCTGTTTCCGGAATATTTAAAAATGCCTTGGTAAACTCCAACCGACAGTCCCTGTTATTGTCTACGATATAACCTGTTATCTTGGTGATGTTGCATAATTCTATCCTCATGTTTCTTTTAAGCTCAAACAGCTCTTTCTTCATGTCGCTCCTTTCCGGCTGCCGCACCGGGCAGCCATGCACTCTGCGAGATTTCGTGATATATTAAATTCCTGTGGTGCCTATAAATAATTCTTTCCGGCGTTTTTCATCCATTCTTCCCTTGTATGGGTTCTTTCGTAAACCTCCTGGGCTTTCGCCATCAGGATCCGTGCGTTCTTGGCATTGTTGTGAACTGCTGCCGGCCCGTTCCGGTGATGTTCCAAACAGAGATTTACTTTTAACCCTTCCGCCTCTGCAAATGCATGGGTGTTACCAAACAAAACATGATGCTCTTCCAGATATGGCTTGTATGTAAAATCTCCATCCAGTAACATACACAGGTAGCACCGGCGGTCGCCTTTTGGCTGCATGATGCTTTTTTTGTGCTTCTTACGTTTCTTCTGTTTGGTTGGTTTCGGAAACATCATATTCACCAGATAACACCTCCCCGTTTTGATCTACTTTTTCGTTTAAATACAGATACCATTCCTGTGAACTGTGTACTTTTTGGGTTGTCTCTGCAAGGTACAGAGCCGCATGATACAGGGGAATTGTCTGGAGATATTCCCGGCGGGTTAATTTGATTTTGGGAAATGTGGCCAGATATTCTTCTACGGTTATATTTTTGGGGCAGGCATCCGGTTTCCAATCCTCTACACTTAACTGCTCCATCTTAGGACTCCTTTTTGTATAGCTCATGGTTGCCGTAAACCAAATCCGCCTCTTCTCTTTCATAACTCCAGCCATAACGCATTAAGATTTTGAAGCATTCCTGGTATCTCTTTCCGGCATCCTCTTTGTATTCTCCGGAATACTCTACTAAATCCCCGGTATAATCATCCATCATGTTGTTCATTGCAATCAGGAGCAACACCTGCGTATCCAGTGTTTGTATTTTTTCTTCTGCTTCTTCCTTTTCTTTCTCATCCGCATCATACAGGCTTTTCCCGGTAAAAAATTTTAGAACCATTCCATTTCCTAACCAACAGGACTTCTCCATCATGTTCCGAATCATCTTTTCAATGATTTTCTGGCGTTCCTCATCTTTTAACAGTTCGATCTTTCCGTCTACTATTGTCCGGATGAATTCTTTTTTTTCTTTCATTCATTTTTTTCTGTAAAGTTTTCAACTGCTTTATCTTTTTTCTCTGCCTGTCCCATTCCGTTTCAACCTTTTCAGATTTCGGGAGTTTTTTCACTACATCAATCCCATTCCAACCATCCAGATAATACAGTTCTTTTCCGCGGATATTGATTTTCTTTGGTGGCTCTTTATCCAGGCTGAACGTTTTTACATCTTTCAGCTCTGCCGTATACTTCTTTTTTTCTATCTCCTTTGTGGCTTTCTTGATTCCTGCTTCCTCCAGAAGCTCAACAATAATTTTTTTGTTCTTCTCCCTCTCTTTGTTTTTAATCTCCGCTTCTACTTTCCACTTAATCTGTCTTGAGTCTGCAGCATCTTTCAATATTCTGTTCCTTGTTTCAACATCTTCGATTCTCGACAGTTCGGCGAGATCTTTTAGGTTCAGCTGATATGCCCCGTCTTCATCCGTCTTTTCCTTCACCAGCTCCGGGTCGAGCTTCGCAATCTCCAGCCTCCGGCGCACGGTTGTCCTGGAGAATCCTGTCTTCTCTGCAATCTGTTCTTCTGTATCTCCAAGATCTAACATCATCTGGAAGCCTTCCGCCTGTTCCAGGACCGTCAGATCGATGCGCTGCATATTCTCTTCCAGCATGGTTCCGACCTGGTCTTTGTAGCTCATGTCCTGCACGATCCGGCACGGATACATAGTTACGCCTGCCATTTTTCCGGCAGCGAACCGGCGGTGCCCGATGATCAGCGTGTATCCTTCTTCATGGTGCGCCCGGTTTTCATCCCAGTGCCCCGGAACGACCGTAAGGTTCTGCATAATTCCTTTCTTCTTGATTGACTCACTCAGCTCCGTCAGATCACCCAGGTCTTTTCGTGGGTTATCCGGATGCTGGTGAATCAGCTTGGCGTTGATGTTCGTGATCCCACTGGTTGTCATTTCAAATTCCTCTTTTTCTCGGTATTTTCAAGGTTTTCTCCTGTTTTTATCTCATTTTGGACTGTAGTCTATCGGAATACCGTGTAGACTCGGAAAATTCAAGGGTTACACAGTGTTTTTCCATCTGCTCCGACAGCTCCTGCCAGAGCTCTTTGTTTTTTATCTCTTTTCCATGTGGTCTGCGCCACTCTTCCCGTTTCCATTTGTCCATATTTCCTTCGTTTATGGTAGTGACCAGGAACTGATCCGGCGTGTAGACAGTCACTTCACACGGTCGGAGCATCTTTAGACCGACAAGGATAGCGATCATGCTCATTCTGTGGTAGGTCGTGTTCTGTTCCGTTTCGATCTGTGCTTTCACCGCCGGTCCTTTCTTAGTCTCGCATTCTACCAGAGCGATGCACTTTCCGTTTTTTGCGGTTGGTCCCCGGAAGTTTACTTCCGTGAACAGTTCTATCTTCATCTTCCGTCCTCCTTATCCGGATCATTTCATAATGCCGATATGGAAATCCGGTTGCTTTGTTGATTCCTTCAAAATAGGTGTCCTTTACTATGTAGTATCCTTTTTTCGGTCTCGGTTCTTTTTGCCACCGGTACAGAATATCCGTCTCCGGTTCCGGAAGCGGCATATTTCTGGATCTTGAAAAACTCGCTTCTTTGATCTTGTGATCCAGAACACCGTCCTCCACATATTTTTTCTGTGTTTTCTCATTTTTTGTGATGTACTGGGCGAGTTTCCGGAACTCTCCTTTTTCGTATAGCAACTGCTTATTCCGAACCTTCCCATGCTTCCAAGCTGCAGCTATGATCAGATCGGTATCCTGGATTCGGTTCAGAACTACATGAACATGCCAGTTGCCAGACGGCGTGCATTCAATATTCCGGAGCCACCGGAGTTCCTCGCCACGTTTCCGGTATTCTTTCTTGCAATATTTATAAAAATCTTCAAAATCTTTTACCGCTTGCTTCATGTCCGCCGGACGTTCTTCTTTCGGATATGTGAGAGTGAAGAAGTAATCATTCACCTTGAAGTACATCCGGAGTCTGTGACGTGCTTTCCTTTCCCTGGTCCATTGGTTGACCTGCTCCACTTCCTCCGGTGTGGCTTTCTTCTTTTTGGCTCTCTTCTCTCCCGGTGCTCCATATCTTCCATCCAGATATTCCTGTCTCTCTATTACGTTTCCCAAATCGTATGTCACTCGTCTGATTCTCATAGCGTGTCCTCATAACTTTAATAGTCTTATCAAGTTATTAAAAAGGGCAGTCGCCCTGTAAATACTTGACTTTCCCGCCGCTAAAAGGTACACTATAAGTGCTTAGATTATTCGTGTACCTTTATGGTTGCGGCGCTTGCGATATTTCTTTTCGCAAGCGTTTTTTATTCTTCTTTTAAGTACGAAAAATTCATTTTCAGGAATACCATCAGAGCTTCCGCATCATCCGGTGCTTCAATATCTTCTCCGGCTGCAATTGCAAATACAACGTCTCCTAAGATTGGCCATCCGTGCCTGTCTGCATCGTAGAAATAGCTTCCCAGACGATTTACTTCTTTCTGTTTCATTATTCCGTCTTCATCCACCAGCATGATCATTGGCATTTTAAACGTCTCATACAAGGTTTTTGTGCTTACAGTTTCAAAATGCCCGCCTACTGCTTTCTGCAGATCACGGAAATCATCAAAATCTACATTTATTACCGAAATGATATTATCCGGTGTTACTTTTACTGTTTTCACTGCTTGTCCTCCAATACTACTGTTTTTCTGCCTGCTTCTTTCAGGCTGTCTACATATTGCTCTAAATACGGGATCGCGTTCTGTTTGAAATACTCAGAATCACGGTTGACTTTTTCTGTCGATTTCAGAATCTCTATCCATTCATCCAGCTTCTCCACTCTGATCCGCCTTTTACGCTGCTTCTCTTCTGGCACGCTCCCTCGCCTCCCTTATTTTTCTTTTCCGGTACCGGTATTCCAACATTCGGAAGTATTCATGTGCATATGCTCCGACAGCAAATACTGCGAGTCCAAGAGCTTCATACAAATAAAACAGTTCTTGCTGTTCTACCGAACATCCACCAACCATACACATAAGCCCAAAAACAATAGTCACTTTACTTAATGTCTTTGCAATCTTATAAAACATTTCTCATCCCTCCTTTACTTGTCCAACTGGTACCGCTTACGCGGTTTTCTCAATGGTATATGTAATTTTCACTTTTTCCTGTTCTTCCAATAAAGAAATCATCACCTGTATAATTTTTTCGATATCAGGTTTCATGCTTACCACCTACTTTCTATTGAAGTTTATGCGGTGCTGGTTGTACTTGTTGATTCGTCCTACCATTTCCTTTCAAACAGAAGAGACAAATGCAACAGCTGCTGCAACAAAAAAACTGGCTACCCCTTCAATAAAAATCAAAAGGAATAAGTCTTCTGCTGTTTCATCCCAATTTTTATCAGGTTTTTTCTTTATCACATACGTTCCGAACCCCAATACCCACGGGATTAAAATATAGATGCATTTCCCCATGCTTCTTTCCTCACTTTGTTTTTTCTTTCACCTCAAAATCGATATTTAAATCAAAATAGCTCAGACTGTTAAGTGTTTTCTGCAGCTGATCGGCTTCCTTTTTCGCTTGCTCGATCAACTCCGCAAACTCCGGTAAATTACTGACCTCAATTCTCAGACAGCCAGTTGGCTTTTCTGATACTTCACCAGACTTTTCCGGTGTGTAATATCCTTTCATTTTTCTCACCCCACTTTCATCTGTTGCAAATAGTTCAGTTTTCTCCTATACTTTAATTACAGGCACTTCCATGCCAAATATTCATTACCAAGGAGGTTTCTATGCTTACATATCAATGTAGAGTTGTTTTAAGAGAACTGAAAAAACTTACCAATAACACAGATGCTAATTTTTGTTATCTGTTTTGCACACATTCTTTTTCTCTTGATAATTCCGAAGTAACCTATGACTATGGTAAATTTGAAAGTGAAATTGACAGTATCATGGATACTTTAATCGCGGAAGGCTATGTAAAAACGGATTTCAACGAGTATAATTTCAAATTAACCCAGAAAGCGATTCACGAATGGCAATTTTTGCTTCCTTATTTCGCACATCCAATAACTTATCTTATTACTTGGATTTTAGGCATTGTCTCAGCTTTCATAGCTGAATACTTGATCCAAAATTATCTATGAGATTCCGAAAGTATCTCTTGCGGCATATTTACACCACTTTTTCAACTCTGCTTTGGTTGGTAGCGCATACTTTTTGTCCTTCATATAAAACAGCATTGCTTTTAATGCAATATTGTTTGCCAGCCATCCTATAATGCAAGCTACGCAAATTAACGAAAGTACTATAATTTTCATCTTTCCTCACCTCACTTTTCTACTCACCGCTTTCATCTGTTGCAAATAATTTGATTTTTTCCTATACTTTAAATACAGGTGCTACCAAATTTTACATTTTACGAAAGGACAAAATATTATGTTAGATAATTTCAATCTTCCAGATAAAACTATAGACAAAATATATGATGACGCTTTTCAACCTGCCGCTCATGAAACCGGCAAATTGCTAGGAAGGATTCCTCGTGCTATAAATGCTGTATTTTTTGAACTTGATAAGTGGATTCTTCAAAAAGAATACAATGTAGAACAAACCAAACAAGTTCTTGAAAATAAATTATCTTCTGTAGATCCAGAAAAAATTGTTTCACCTGAACCGTATGTAGCAATACCCGCTTTGGAATCTATTCCATATACAATCAGCAACGAAGAACTTTATAATCTCTATGCAAATCTTCTTGCCAAAGCCATGTATGCAGACACGAAGGAAAGTGTGCATCCCTCTTTTGTGGAAATTATTAAACAGCTCTCTCCTGCTGATGCTTTAGTTTTAAAGGAATTTGCCACATCAAAGAAACCTATTGCTGCTGCAATGTTTTCTATTCTCTTGCGAGTAAAGGGTTTACATATTCTTGGACAATCTCCTGAAGAACATTCTTTTCTTGAATTAGCTTTTGATATTCAACTCCCAAATCTTTCAGAACAACAAATCCGTATTTCTATTGATAATCTGAAACGTTTAGGTTTGATTTCTCTCTTAGATTTTTCTTTATCTGGAGAATCCGCATATGCCTTCGCAAAAAGCACCGAATTGTATTCAAAAGTTAAAGACGAATTTGCAAAGCTCAACCAGTCTGAAACTCTTGCCGAAACAATTACTACAAAAGAAAAAGCTTTATCTCTTACTCCAATTGGCGAACTCTTTTGCAAAATTTGTATTTTAGATTTCGAGTAAGTTTTTCATTTCATTGCGAAAATCTTTTATTTCTTCAAGCACCTGTTCATCGCAAACTAGATTTTCTTTGATGCGTTTTCTCAACTGTAGCTGTTCTTCTTCAAGAGCGGCTACTTTTTCTTTCAAAGTATCCCATTCCTTTTTTCTTACCCACATCTTTCATTCACCTCACCTTCTTCATTCGCTGCTTTCATCTGTTGCAAACAAATAATCTAATGTTTTGTCCGGAAAGGCTTTTCGCTTAATTTCTACACATTCTCTTAATGAAAGTGAACTCCTGCCACTTAATTTGAAAGACATCGTTGTCGGAGTTACATCCAGAATATCTGCCAATTTCGCTTGGGTAATTTTGCTTCTTGCCATTTCCGCCTCTAAATTTGGAAACACTTCATCACTTCCTTTCTCGATTTTTCGTGATTACGTTTTTAGTATATACGATTTTTCGAGATTGTCAATATGTTTTCTCGAATTTTTGAGATTTTCATTTTATTTCAGCTATGTTTGTATTGATTTTTCGAGATTTTAATGCTATTATCTAAGCATAATATCGAAAGGAGAATTTTCAGTATGAATGAATTAGAGTCTAATTTAAAAGCTCTTATAATAGATAAATACGGAAGCATGAAAAAATTTTCTGAAACAATAGATATGCCTTGGACTACATTGGATAGTATTTTAAAAAGAGGAATAGCAAATTCTAATATTTCAAATGTATTAAAAATTACTCGAGAGTTAAATTTAGATACTGAAAAGCTCGCAGATGGTGAAATTGTTTATGTTTCTCATTCGCCAATTACTATGGCAGCTCATCTCGATGGCAAAGATTTCACCAAAGAACAGTGGAGCCGTATAGAATCTTTTGCTAAATTTGTAAAGCAGGAAGATACAAAACAAATCCCATAAACAGAACAGCTATTATGCTGCACTTAATGCTGGGAGGGATAAAGTTTGAATAAATTAGAACACTTAGAACAAGAAGCCTTTGATAGTAATGTAAAGATTCATGATTACTATCTTGGTGAAGATAATTTAAAAGGATTTTACATCAATGGAAATATTGCTATCAATACATCTGTTGGCACTACCGCAGAAAAATCCTGTGTTCTTGCTGAAGAACTCGGACACCACTACACTTCCGTTGGCAATATTCTTGACATGACATCTTTCGCCAACCGAAAACAGGAACGTCAGGCAAGACTCTGGGCGTACAACAAGCAGATCGGTCTGATCGGACTGGTGCGAGCCTTTGAGCATGGCTGTCAGAACCGGTTTGAAATCGCTGAATACCTGGAAGTGACAGAAGAATTTCTGGAAGAATGTATTGAATGTTACCGGAATAAGTACGGGATCTGTAAACAGGTAGATAATTATGTGGTGTATTTTATACCGCAGTTGTCGGTGATGAAATTGGTATAACCGCATATGCGATTATATAGAAACACTTTTTATGAGGAGGAAAATTATGAAAAAGAAACTTGTAGCATTGATTCTGATCGGAAGCATGGCACTGTCGTTTACAGCCTGTGGCAATAGCTCCGATTCATCAAAAGGAACAAAAGAATCATCCAAGAAGACAGAAGCATCTGCCGAAACTCCAAAAGAGGAAGCAAAGGAAGAAGTCAAAGAACCTGTCGTGCTGACTGGAAAATGGGAATATAAAGACGATGACGGTACTTGGATGCAGGCAGATATTACAGAGGATACCATCACAATAAACTGGATCATGGATGAAGGAAACACGACTGCTGTTTACTGGGTTGGAACCTATACTGCTCCTACAGAATATTCTGAAGAATATACTTGGACATCTACCAGAGACAAAGAAGCAACCGATTCCGCTCTTCTTGCTTCTCTGGATGATACAAAAGAGTTTTCTTATTCTGATTCAAGCAAACAGATTACCTATCAGGTAACAGTTTCTGGCGCAACAAAAACTATAGCACTTAGCGAAACAGACTAATTTTAATATATGACCGCGCTTTTGTGATTATATAAATACTACATTCCATAAGAAGGAGGACAAACTTTATGAGAAGAAAAATTGTAGCACTAATGTTGGCTGGAGTTATGGCAACATCTTTTACTGCGTGTGGAGGTTCTTCTGCAAGTGACTCTAGTTCGCAGAAAACTTCAAACAGTAATTCTGTATCGCAGAAAAAAGAAGAGAAGAAAGAGGCCGAAAAGCAGGAAGCATCTATTGCAGAAAGTGGGTACTATATCAGTGATGATGGAATGGGCGATGTCTATGCTTATTATGGCGTAACTTTAAACAATCCAAATGCTGATTGGGCGATGCAGCTTCCGGTTTTAACCATCACAGCCAAAGGAGAGGATGGTTCTATTGTTGGAACTTCTGATCAGACACTCTTCTATATCGCGCCAAACGACACTATTTCTTTTGGAAGTGTTATCGACTGTAACGGAAAGGTGCCTGCCACTGTAGAATTTTCGATTCACTCTGGAACTTTCGTTCCTGGGGATACATCGGGAATCATTCCGGTATCTTCATTCTCGGTTTCCAATACAAGTGAAATAGTTCAGGATTATGGCGCTGTTTCTTATACCGGAGAAGTTGCAAATAACAGTGATTCCGATATTGACATGGTTGCCGTCACTGTCCTGTTGAAAAGCAATGGTTCCATCGTTTATGGAGATACTACTTATGTAGACAACATGACAGCTGGCACAACAAAACCTTTTGAACTATCCGAATACAACCTTCCAGAACATGACGAATACGTTATTTCCGTACAAGGCTGGTAAATAAATAAAAACCGCTCCTGCACCAACAGGAACAGTTGAATAATGCGGTTAGTATAACTGCATAAATGATTATACAAAAAAAGATGATGTTACACCAAAAGATTTTTAGTAATATTTTTCATAATTTCTTATGACAGATTGCTCATTTTATCACTTACTTATATAATTGTCAAATGTTTTTTCAAAAAAATGTTGACTTTTTAATAAATATGAGCTATCATAAAAGACACAAAAGAAAAATATACTAATACTGCTCTAGGTTGTACGTCTCTCAATATATGGGAATGACCGAACCCTAGGGCTTTTTATATTTAAAGGAGAGTGCATATGAAAACTGCAATACTTGTTGATGGCGGTTTCTACCGTCGAAGAGCTCAAGCTGTTTTAGGCGACCAAACAGCTGAAAAACGTGCTATAGAACTTGCAAATTACTGTAAACGTCACTTAAATTCTCACGGAGAAAATAATAGCCTGTACAGAATCTTTTACTATGATTGTGCACCGTCGAGCAAACGCATCTTTCATCCATTCACACAAAAACAAGTTGATCTTTCGAAAACAGAGCTTTATACATGGACTATGAGCTTTTTAAGTGAATTAAAGAAAAAGAGAAAATTTGCTATTAGACTCGGAAAACTTGCTGAAGAGCAAGCACATTATACCATCTACCCAAAAACGGTCAAAAAACTTTGTAATGGTTCTATCTCTTTTTCTGATTTAAAAGAATCCGACTTCTATCTAAATATTGATCAAAAGGGTGTTGACATGAAAATAGGTTTAGACATTTCTTCAATGGCATATAAAAAACAGGTCGATCAAATTGTTTTGATATCTGGGGATAGCGATTTTGTTCCTGCTGCTAAACTCGCTCGTCGAGAAGGTATTGATTTTATTCTCGATCCACTAGGAGCTCCTATTAAACCTGATCTTTTCGAACATATTGATGGGCTTAGAACATGCGATAATAGATATACTGTACATACACACAAATAAAATAAAACCGCTCCTGCGCCAACAGGAACGGTCATAGGACGAAACATACGCCAATATGTTTCTTTCAGTACTCCGAAGAGATACACTGATTTCCGAATAATATTGTATCATCTCCGGAGCAGCCACGCAAGAGAACAAAAGTTCTCGGGCTGTTATTTTTATACTCATTTTTACGTATATTGAAAAGAAAGGTGATATAATATGCCAAGTAAAATTGAACGCTGCGCCATTTACATCCGTGTGTCTACCGCTGAACAGATGATGCGCGGTAAATCCCTGGAAGCGCAAAAGCAGTACCTGACCAATTACGCCAAAGAACATAATATGACCGTTGCTGGAGTTTATGCTGACGAGGGTAAAACTGCCCGTAAAGAATTAAAAAAGAGAAAAGCTATCCATTCACTCCTCGAAGATGTAAAAGCCGGAAAAATTGATGTGATCATCTTCTGGCGGATTGACAGATGGTTCCGTAATCTGTCTGACTTTTATAAGGTCCAGGAAGTCCTTGACGATAATAACGTCCGATGGATCAGCACCAGTGAACCCGGAATCAATATGGAAACCAGAGACGGTCGACTGCAGCTGAATGTAGTTCTGTCTATTGGCCAGAATGAGGTCGATACCACCAGCGAACGTATCAAATTCGTAAACGAAGCATCTATCCGGCAGGGAAAACTGATCTTCGGTGATGTGAATATGGGGTACGGCTACAAATCTGGAATCATTGGCGGCGTAAAACGCATGGTAAAAGATCCTGATCGAGAAGATGCCGTAAATGCTTTTTATCGTTTTTTCTTTAAGCACCATGCAAAAGGACTTTCCATGCGCTATATTCAGGAAAATTACGATCCGGATTTTACATGGGCGAATATGCGAACACTGCTGTCAAGTGAATTTTACAAAGGAACCTATCGCGGAATTCCATACTGTCCTGCTTACCTGACAGAATCCGAATGGAATAATCTGCAGGAAATACAGAACGCAAATGTTAAGCGTGCTCCTTCTGGCCGGATTTATCTTTTCAGTGGCATGATAAATTGTCCGATCTGTGGACGCAGGCTTAGCGCAAGAGGCGGTTCATCCATTATCAACAGGAAAACCGGTGCCAAAAAAGTATACTGCTATTACCGATGCAATAAAGCTTTCATCGATCATAAATGTTCTTACAGACATATGGTTAGTCAGAATCTTATAGAACGATACCTGATTGATCATCTGGAATACGAATACAATAAATTTAAAATAAAATGTGAAAAAATTGAAAAGGAACAAGAAAAAAAGAAGAAAATTCAGACTCCTGAAAAGCTCCAGAAAGAATTAGAACGATTAAATCTTCTCTTCCAGAAAGGAAGAATCGAATGGGATTATTACAGCAAAGAATATGATCGGATTGAAAACGAACTGAATGAATTGTTAAATACGGCTCCGGAATTGGAACCTGATTATGCTTATCTGGAAGAGCTGCTGAATACAGACTTTAGAACAATGTACTACAATTTAACCCAAGAAAACCGCAGAGCCTTCTGGCATTCTATTATCCGGGAGATTCACCTGAACACTGATCATACTGTCGACTCTGTTGATTTCTTATAGCGTCTTGTACTAACTGGTTGACTCCGTTTGGAGCGGATAAAGTTATGACCGCCGTCCTCTCCGGTGAGGCAGATATTGGCTTTATGGGAAGTGAATCTTCGATTTATACTTACCAGGAAGGTGCAAATGATGTCATCAAAAACTTCGCGCAGCTTACGCAGCGCGCCGGAAACTTTCTGGTCGCACGTGAAGAAATGCCGGATTTTTCATGGGATGATCTGAAAGGAAAAGACGTTCTTGGCGGAAGAAAAGGTGGCATGCCGGAAATGGTCTTTGAATACATTTTGAAAAAAAACGGAATTAATCCACAGAAGGATCTTTCTATCAACCAGAGTATTGATTTCGGTTCAACCGCTGCTGCATTTTCCGGTGGGCAGGCAGACTATACCATCGAATTTGAACCGAGCGCTACTGCCCTTGAAGCGGAAAATTCCGGTTATGTCGTTGCTTCTCTCGGCGTTGATTCCGGCTATGTCCCATACACCGCCTATAGTGCCAAAACAAGTTATCTGAATGCTAATCCGAACATCATCCAGAAATTCACCAATGCCCTGCAAAAAGGAATGGATTTCGTTCAGTCCCATACTCCGGAAGAGATTGCAAAAGTCATTGCACCACAGTTCAAGGAAACCGATCTCGCTACAATTACAACCATTGTCAGCCGTTACTACGAACAAGACACCTGGAAATCGGATCTGATCTTCAACGAAGAAAGCTTCAATCTGCTGCAGGATATTCTGGAAAACTCCGGTGAGCTGAAAGAGCGTGTTCCTTATGAAGAACTAGTTACTACTACCTTTGCGGAGAAGGCCGCCCACTAAATAAAAGCGCAGACGCTTCATTTTAAGCCAGCGTCTGCGCTCTATTCTTACATTTTAAAATTTATCCTTCTGAAACTCTTACCGGATATATCCCTCCTGATAAGCCTTCTGCTTATTGAATGTGTACATCTCCGCAAAGGATGCCTGTACATACGGATTTACATAAAAAATTGCAAGAAGTCCACAGGTAACCGCACTCAGCAGATACCATCCAAGGAATGACAGATCCATGATAAATGCTTCCATTTTTTCTCCATCCATCATCTGTTTACTGATCTGGAATGCTTCTTTGTAATCCATTGCCGGATTCTCAGCAATAATATATGGTACCATCAGATATTCATAATGCTTAACGATTCCAGGTACCACCAAAAGCAGACTCCAAAGTGTAGTAAATAAATCTCTTAAAAACATGGTAAGAACAATATTAACATAATGTCCGGAACGGAAACCGTCAAGCAATGTTCCGATTCCCGGCTGTGCAGTCTGGTTCAGGATAAAGAACCGGTATCCACCCATTTTCAGGAGATTACCTACAAATACTTTTGCCACAAGGACAATCAGTATTACTACCGTTGCGATTCCTGCAAGCAATCCGGTAATCATTCCCACATTAAATAAATTTCCACTATATATATCTGAATTCTCACTTACCCGTCTTGCACTGGATTCGCCAGAGACTGTGCCAAAGATTCCCATCAGAAGCGCAACTACAACGGCTGACACATAATTCTTCTTAAATGCCATATTACCTCTCATTTTAAGTTCTGCTCTATTCCACATCATATACCTCTCCTCCTTCGAATACATTGATATGATTCTCACTACCTATACTTTATCATCTGTAAATCTGTCAATCACTTTACTGATTTTCTATCTGCTCAGCAAGATCATTCAAGTACACCCATCTGTCCATCTTTTCTTCCAGTGTTGTCTCTGTTTCTTCTTTCTCTTTCATAAGTTCGGACAACTTCACGGAATTGGTGGCATTCTTAACCATCTCCCGATCCAGCTTTTCGATCTTCTCTTCCAGCTTTGCGATATCCTCATCGATCGTCTCGTATTCCCGCTGTTCTTTATAAGAAAATTTCAGCTTTTTTTCCCGCTGCTTCCAGGTCTTTTTGCTGTCAGACTCACCGGTCTGTGCAGAAGCTGCACCTGACATATTTTCTGCAATTGTCTGTCCGTCTTTCGGTTTTTCAAGCTCCACACGGATCAGATAATCGGAGTATCCACCTTCCGACTGGCGGATTTTCCCACCTCCATTAAATGCAAAAATACGACTGACAGTACGATCCAGGAAGTACCGGTCATGGGATACAATCAGAATAATACCATCAAAATGATCCAGATAATCCTCCAGGATTGTCAGCGTCTGGATATCCAGATCATTGGTTGGCTCATCCAGGATCAGTACATTTGGTGCTTCCATCAAAACACGTAGTAGATAAAGTCTCCGTTTCTCGCCTCCGGATAACTTTTCGATCCGCGACCACTGCATTACCCCGTCAAAAAGAAATCGTTCCAGCATCTGGGACGCGGTAATCTTCCCGTCAGAAGTTGCAATGTACTCACCTGCTTCTTTTACATAATCAATGACACGCTTGGATTCGTCCATATATTCATTCTCTTGCGAGAAATAGCCAATCTTGATTGTTTGTCCAATTTCAACAGTTCCGACATCCGGTTTTATGATCCCGTTGATAATCTTGAGCAGCGTCGATTTTCCACATCCATTATGTCCAATAATTCCGATTCGGTCTTTCTTCAGAAAAATATAAGAGAAATCTTCGATCAGCTTCTTTTCTCCATAAGATTTGCAGATTCCGGAAAGTTCGATTGTTTTATTCCCCATACGGGAAGCCACAGAATCCAGCATTACTCGCTTTTCTTCCTGAATATCTTTCATTTCCTGCATAGCATGAATCCGGTCAATATGCGCTTTCTGTTTGGTACTTCTCGCCCTTGCGCCGCGGTGTAGCCATTCCAGCTCCGTGCGCAAAAGGCTTTTTCTCTTACGTTCTGTGGCAAGCTCCATGTTCTGACGCTCGGCTTTCAGACGCACAAACTCGGAATAATTGCCTGGATAGTTATATAATTTCCCATGATCAACTTCCACGATACGATTTACCACACGGTCCAGGAAATAACGGTCATGCGTAACCATCAGGATTGCTCCCCGGAACTGGATCAGATATTCTTCCAGCCATTCGGACATCTCATTGTCCAAATGGTTCGTCGGTTCGTCAAGGACCAGAATGTCTGCCGGTGTTAAAAGCGCCCGGACAAGTGCCACCCTTTTCTTCTGTCCGCCGGACATATGCTCAATCTTTTCATCATAATCGGTAAATCCAAGCTGATTCAGCATAGACTTTGCTTCTGCCTCGATCGTCCAGCGGTTCAGCTCATCATAATTTCCTTCTGTTGCCGCGCGAAGAATTGTTGTTCCTGCTTCAAATACCGGCATCTGCGGAAGATAGCAGATCTTCACCTGATTCCCCATGCTGATCGTTCCGGCATCACTTTCTTCGATTCCGGCAACGATTTTCAGCAAAGTGGATTTACCCATTCCGTTGACTCCGATCACACCGATTTTTTCATTTTTATTGATTCCAAATCCCACATCATCCAGAAGCACACGATCCGTATAGGCTTTGGATACATGTTCCATTGTCAGTAAATTCATATATTTTCCCCTGTGATTCTCTGTTTTGTCTTTTTCCATTATAGCAATTTGTACGGGTCCTAGTCAATCCAAAGTATCTCACCCGGCACCGATTCTGACACGCAAAAGGCACAGAATCCTATCCGTTACCGGACAGTCCCTGTGCTTTCACATATCCCCATATTCTTTTTATCTTATGATGTGAGTGTCAAAAATAAATTTTGCCGCTCACTGGTGTAATCAGATTGCTCCATTGCTAAGCAAGCTTGCATCGGCTTTCTGACCTTTTTGACCCTGGTATCATCATCTTATAAGAAAATATATTTCAGGATAAACAGTATCACCAGTACATACATCAGTACACTGATCTTCTTTTCTTTTGCTTTTCCTGTAAGTACGTTGATTACTACATAAGAAATCACTCCCATGGAAATACCTTCTGAAATACTGTAGCAGAATGGCATTGCCGCGATACAGATAAAGCACGGAATTCCTTCGCTGTAATCACTGAAGTTAATTCCTGCCACATTGCTCAGCATATAGAAGCCGACGATGATCAGTGCCGGAGCTGTCGCAAAGGACGGAATTGCAAGAAAGATTGGTGATAAGAAAAGGGAAATTCCAAACAGGATCGCTGTTGTCAGGGATGTTAAACCTGTACGTCCTCCTTCTGTTACACCAGAAGCACTCTCTACGAATGTTGTTGTTGTAGAAGTTCCGAGTACTGCTCCAACTGTAGTTGCAACCGCATCTGCCATCAGTGCCCCTTTAATTCTCGGAAGCTTTCCGTCTTTGTCAAGCATGCCTGCCTTTGTAGATACACCGATCAGAGTTCCGAGTGTATCAAAAAGATCTACGAAAAGGAATGCAAATACTACAACAACGAATTCCAGTGAAAATACATTCTTAAAATCAAGCTTTCCAAATACCGGTGCAAGGCTTGGAATTGCGAGTCCGGAACTGAAATCCGGAAGCAGACTGTAGAATCCGATCTCCGGATTCGGTACATAAAGACCTGCTATCTGGCAGATGATTCCAAGTATCCATGTGATCAAGATCCCCCAAAGGATATTTCCTTTGATGTTCTTAATCACCATGATTGCTGTGATCAGCACACCTATGATTGCAAGAAGTACAGTAATTCCAACGTTATTGAAGCTTGCTTCCACTCCATTTGCCTGATTATATGCATCTACGGAGAAGAGCTGTACCAGAGTAGATCCTCCGACAACGATATTCGCATTCTGAAGTCCAAGAAATGCAATAAATAATCCGATACCAACGCTGACTGCTGTCTTAAGACAGGTTGGAATTGCATTGAAGATTGCTTCTCTGACATTCGTCAGGGAAAGAATAATGAAAATAATACCCTCTGCAAATACTGCAGTCAGTGCAGTCTGCCATGAGTAGCCCATACCAATTACTACAGTATAAGCAAAGTAAGCATTCAGTCCCATACCGGGTGCAAGTGCAAATGGATAATTTGCAAATGCTGCCATACACAGCGTACCGATCAGTGATGCAAGTGCTGTTGCAGTAAAGACTGCCCCCTGATCCATACCCGCTGCGGAAAGAATGCTTGGATTTACTGCCAGGATATACGCCATCGTCATAAATGTCGTAATACCTGCAAGAATCTCAGTTTTGACGTCGGTGTGATTTTCTTTAAGCTTAAACACCTTTTCCAACATATTGTTTTCCTCCTGCTGTTTGTCTTGGATATTCCCTCTCTCTCCTTAAAATATCCTCGTACTATTTTCTTGTAGCAGAGAATATTTTAGCAAAAAAAAGAGAGAAAGTAAACACATTACTTTCTCTCTGATTTCTAACTCTTATTCGCTATTACTGTTCATAGTAGCTGTATACCGCAACTATTTGCTCTCTCTGATCTTCTTTCTGAGCGGAAGTACCATTGCAGGGGATACGGATAATTCGTCTAATCCCATGCTTAAGAATTCTTCGGTCAGTTCGAGGTCAGCTCCGAGTTCGCCGCAGATTCCGATCCATTTGCCTTCTGCGTGGGCATTTTCGGCTGCCATGCGGATCATTGCAAGGACTGCCGGGTGGTGCGGATCGTAGAAGGCATCCAGCTTCTGGTTCTGACGGTCAATTGCCAACGTGTACTGGGTCAAATCATTGGTCCCTACGCTGAAGAAATCCACTTCTTTTGCAAGCTCACGGCTCATCATAACGGCAGCCGGTGTCTCAATCATGATTCCCAGTTCCACATCCTCACGGAACGGGATCTTTGCCTCACGAAGCTCTTCTTTGACCTCTTCGATGATCACCTTGATCTGCTTCACTTCTTTTATCGAAATGATCATCGGGAACATAATGGCGATCTGTCCGTAAGCAGATGCCCGGTACAGGGCACGAAGCTGGGTCTTGAAGATCTCCGGTCTTGTCAGGCAGATACGGATTGCCCGGTATCCCAGTGCCGGGTTCTCTTCTTTGTCAAGTCCAAAGTAATCCACCTGCTTGTCTGCTCCGATATCCAGGGTACGGATAATGACCTTTTTGCCTGCCATATTTTCTGCAACCTGTTTGTATACCTGGAACTGCTGTTCTTCAGTCGGGAAATCTTCGCTTTCCAGATACAGGAACTCGCTTCGGAAAAGTCCGATCCCTCCTGCATCATTTTTAAGTACGGCGCCCACATCGGAAAGATTACCGATATTCGCATAGACATTGATTTTCTGTCCGGAAAGGGTGACATTCTCTTTGCCCTTCAGTTCTTCCAGAAGTGTTTTCTGTCTGCGGTCTTCTTCGCGCTTTTCGGTCATAGCCTTCATGGTCTCTTCATCCGGATCAATGTAGATGGTCCCGGTAAAGCCGTCGATGGCTGCCATATGTCCGTCATATTCTTTTGCAAGCCCTTCTCCCAGACCAATAACGGCCGGGATGTTCATGGTCCTTGCAAGGATTGCCGTATGGGAATTTGCTGATCCGTACATGGTTGCAAA
>NZ_JAQCZB010000010.1:0-130284 GCF_027682785.1 Coprococcus sp. AF51-11b1
ACTCGTTGTGAGTCATACCCTCCCTGCTTTGGAACTATCTATTTCCCGACAGCCCCTTTCTTTTTTACTCAGTATTTTTCTACAACATAAATAATGTTATCATTTTTAACATATTTCGTCAAGTTAGGCATAACGGATTTAGGTGCTTTAACTGTAAAACTTTATCAAAATATCGCAACTTTAATCGAAGAATTTAAATGATAAAAACAGCAAAGAACATCAGTGTCTGATTGAGAAGGAAAGTTCTTGATGTTATATCTGCTGGGAAGATCTTCCCGCGCTAATCCTAGCGCAGGAAGCCTCTCAGCATTTTTTCTTTCCAGAACCGGTACTTCTGATACCGTATCGGCAGATCCATCCAGGTTTTCTTATCGACTATGCTTCTCTGATGTGTGAAGCATTCAAATCCTTCTTTTCCATGATAGCATCCCATGCCGCTTTCTCCGACACCGCCGAACGGCATCTGGCTGGTGGCGAGGTGGATGATGGTATCGTTGATGCAGCCGCCGCCAAAATGGCATCTGGCAAGGACTTTCTTTTTGGCAGCAGGATCTTCGGTGAAAAGATAGAGTGCAAGCGGGTGTGGATGGGATTTGACCTGCCGGATTGCATCATTCAGGTCAGAATAGGTAAGTACCGGAAGAATCGGTCCGAAAATTTCTTCGCCCATGACCGGATCGTCCCAGGTGACATCTTTTAGGATGGTCGGGGCAATGCGCAGGGTAGACGGATCGGACTCACCTCCACAGACTAGCTTGTCGGCAGCAATCAGGTTCTGCAGCCGGTGAAAATGTTTTTCGTTGATGATTTTCCCATAATCCGGATTTTGAAGAGGCTGTTTGCCAAACTGCCGGTGGATTTCTTTTTCCAGTGCCTGAAGCAGCCGGTCACGAATAGAAGCATCGCAGAGGATATAATCCGGGGCAACGCAGGTCTGTCCGCAGTTGAGGTATTTTCCGAATACGATCCGCCTTGCGGTGAGAGAAATTTTCGCCGTGGAATCCACGATGCACGGGCTTTTCCCACCAAGCTCCAGAGTGACGGGAGTCAGGTATTCGGCAGCATGACGAAGGACTTCTTTTCCAACCGTTTTTCCTCCGGTGAAAAAGATTTTGTCAAAACGCTGGTTTAAGAGCGCCTGATTTTCTTCCCGGCCTCCGGTGATCATCGTTGCATATTTCGGCGGATAACATTCCTTGAGGATCTGGCTCAGAATCTGACTGGTGTGTGGAGCGTAAGCGCTTGGCTTCAGGATGACGGTATTTCCGGCGGCGAGCGCATCGATCAGCGGTTCTAAAGTGAGGAGTACCGGGTAATTCCAGGGACTCATGATCAGTACGGTTCCGTAGGGGGATGGCGATTGAAAGCTTTTGGCGGCGAAGTGTGCCAGCGGAGTAGGGACGGTTTTACAGCGCATCAGCTTTGGTAAATGCCTTTGCATCCAGGTAAGCTCGGAAAGTGTCAGACCGATTTCGCACATATAGCTTTCCATCCGGCTTTTTCCAAGATCCGTTTTTAGTGCTGTATACAGATCTTGTTCATGGCGTTTGAGTGCAAGTTTTAGCTGTTCTAATTGTTTTAATCGAAAAGAAAGCGGAAGTGTTGCGCCGGTTGCAAAAAAATCACGCTGCGTGGAAATCCGCTGTCTGATTGTCTGTTCATCCATGTGTTTTAACCTCCCAGGTATCTGGATATTTAAGTTTCGATTCCTGTTTTCCAAATTGTGTTTATATTCTTGAAGAGTCTTTTATACTGAAAATAATGTATATTTCTTTTATGATAACGAAAATAAGAGAATTCTTCAACGGTGTGAGTGGCGAAAATGGAAAGAATGTGATAAAATATTTTTGTTTGCAGCAGCAGACTTACATAATTTTATCAAGACAGGAGCTTTAATATATATGGGATACGAGCGTTTGGAAAAGAGTTTAATCGATCTGGTAAAGGAAGAGCAGGCAAAGCTCGGATATCGGAAAGAGATGATCCGGCTTTATTATCCGCTCAGTTCACTGAATCATTTTATGGAGACGAATGCAGATTCGGAAGAAATGCAGGAGCTCCTTGCAGCTTTTCCGAAAGCAGCAGAAGATATTTTCGGGGAAGTCGGGATTACACATGCAAAGGACCGTTTTTGCTTTGCTTTATCGGAAAAAGCATCGGAATATGTGCATGAAAATATGAAACCGAATGAATTTATCAAAGAGCTGGTGGAACTTGTCGCAAAGCATGGCTGCACGATGGAAGATATCGAAGTATTGTTCCGTTCTCATTCAGACAAGATCGTGGCAGAACCTATGGACAATGGAGAATTTGACCGGATGATCCGGTTTGAAGAGGGAGAAGACAAGTATTATTATTGCTTTAAAGATGAAGGATGCCATATTATTTATCATCGTTTCCTGCCGGAAGATTATGCAGATTTTGACTTTTAAATCGAACATTGCGGGAATTGCATAGCAATGAAGCAATCCGGTTACATCAGTGAGTGGCAAAATTTACTTTTGACACTCACATCATTAAATTGAATAAAAATAGATACAGATTTTGGCTTTAAACCAGATAAGAAAATAAGAAATCGAGGTAACACCAATGAAAATCGGAATATATGATTCAGGGATCGGCGGACTTTCTGTGCTTCACCGCGCACTGAAAAAGATGCCGGAAGCAGAATTTATATATTATGCGGATACAAAGCATGTTCCATACGGAGAAAAGACGAGGGAACAGATCAAAGGATATGTAGAAGAGGTTCTGAATTTCCTGATCGCGAAGGAGGTTGATGCAATCGTAATCGCCTGTAATACGGCAACCAGCGTGGCAACGAAAGAATTCAGAGGCGAATTTGCCGTACCGATCGTCGGTATGGAACCGGCAGTCAAGCGCGCGCTCAAGCTATATCAGGATATGCAGAAACGGATTCTGGTAACAGCAACACCGGTTACGATAGCCGGAGAAAAATTACACAGCCTTCTGGAACGGGTTGACACAGAACACGAAGTAGATCTGGCTCCGCTTCCAAAACTGGTCCGCTTTGCCGAAGCCGGAAGATTCCAGGACCCGGAAGTAGATGAATACCTGAAAAACAGCCTTCAGAGCTATACACTCAACCAGTATGCTGCAGTCGTACTTGGCTGTACTCACTTCAACTACTTCAAACAATCCTTCCGCAAAATCTTCCCGGGAGAAATCCACTTTGTAGACGGCAACGAAGGCACCCTCCGCCAGCTAAAAAGAGTTCTCCCCGAACAAACCACCCCAGGAGAACCCAGCAAAGTCACCTATTACTTCTCCGGAGAACCTGCTGATGATGAGGGTATGAAGAAAATTCAGGCATGTATGACGCAGTTAGATAAAGTATATGAGATCAAGTAAATACTGATATCGAATAAAATCCACCCCATTCCTATCTTGTGCAATGGAGATGAGACTCAAGAATCGTGGAAGCCTTTGCTGAACACGATTCTCGCCCTAAGAGGCTCATCGGAATGCTTTGCACAACTTGGAATGGGGTGGATTTTATTCTTCTCTGGTGGTGTCACAACCTATCTTATTGTACTTCCTGAATCCCAGTAATATCACTATCTATCATCATCGAATAATTGGTATAATACACGACAAACCCAGGCTTGCTTCCATTTGGTTTCTTGACATGTTTTTTCTCTACATAGTCAACCTCCACCTTTTCAGCCCCGGAATTCTTCGAGTAATGCGCAGCAAGTCTGGCTGCCTCTTCAAAGGTCCGGTCCGGAAGTTCTTCCCCGTTCGTCTTCACGATGACATGGGAACCCGGTGCCTTTTTCGCATGGAACCACCAGTCCCCGCCATTTGCAAAATGGAAGGTGAGTTCTTCGTTCTGAAGATTATTTTTTCCAACATACATATGGAAACCGTCTGAAGAAATATAGTGGAACGGTTTGCTTGTGATCTTCACCTTTTTGGCAGACTGCTTTCTGCGGATAAATCCACTTTCGATCAGTTCTTCCTTGATCTGGATCAGGTCATCCTCGCTTCGTGCAATATCCAGGGATTTGCTGACGGACTCCAGATAATCAATCTCATCTTTCGTTTCTTTGATCAGTTCTGAAAGAGCCTCGAAAGTACGTTTCTGTTTATTATACCGGTCAAAATATTTCTTTGCATTTTCCTGTGGTGTTTTCTGCGGATCCAGCGGAATTTTGATCATTTCGTTAGTATAATAATTGAGTGCTTCCAGTTCTTTTGCACCTTCTTCCAGATTGTAACCGTAGGTGTGGATCAGTTCCCCGTATACCTTGTATTTATCGCGGTTTTCCGTATCGCGAAGCTGCTTTAACTGCAGGTCGTATTTCTTGCGGTTACGTTCCAGTGCTGTCTGAACCACACGGCGCAGATCCGAAGATTTCTGGCGGATCCGGGTGATCAGATCACGGGAAGAATAATAAGTCCGGATCACTTCAGAAATCGAATCATAAGATTTTACCTGATAGTTGGAAAAGTGGGTGAGCAGAAGAGATGAGAACTCTTTCGGCTCATTTCCATCGTAATAAATAGCAGGAGAGAATTTGCTTTCTGTCACCTGCTCCATAAAATAGGTAAACTGCCGGTACAGATGCGCCAGCAGATCACCGGACATCTCCGATGCCGGAACAGAAGAGTCGATTCCTGCCAGATAGCAGATCTCTTCGGCGACAACCGGACTGATTCCGGTAAAACTGTTGTAGATCGCTTTTCCGACCGGCATTGGTTTGGAGAGAAGTTCCTGTGTGAAATTTTCCTCCGGTATGCCAAGTGGATTCTCTTTTTTCATAGTATCCGGGATAAAATATTCTCTTCCCGGAAGAACCTCACGCACAGAACTCATCTGCGCGGAAACATGCTTGATACTGTCGATGATCATTCCTTTTTCATTACAGAAAATAATATTGCTGTGCTTGCCCATGATCTCAACGATCAGGGATTTGCGGCACAGATCTCCAAGTTCATCCAGGTGCTCGATCTCGAAGCGGATGATCCGTTCCAGGGAAGGCTGAGAAATGCCTACGATGCGGCCATTTGCAATATGTTTTCTCAGAAGCATACAGAAATTCGGCGCAGTCATCGGACTTGGTTTGTTATCTCTGGACAGATAGATCAGCGGCAGGGATGCACTTGCGGAGATGACCAGTCTTACCTGCCCTTTTGCAGGTTTGATCGTGAGAAGCAGTTCATCATTTTCCGGCTGTGCGATCTTGGCGATCCGTCCGTTCAGGATGGTATCATTTAATTCTTTTACGATATTTGCGATTGTAATTCCATCAAAAGCCATTTTAAAAATTCACCTCATATTTATCCGGGAATATGCCAGGGCACATTCTTTTTTCAATGGGCTCATTATAGCATAGAGAGGCATGCATAGACAAGTGAAAATGCCCTGTCACCCGGTTGACGAGTAAGTGTAAATGAACTATAATAATCGATAGTAAAACGGCCCTTAAAAGGTCAGTAAGAAGAGGGAAAATCAAATGATAAAAAGTATGACAGGCTTTGGACGGTGTGAGATCGCCGAAGCAGACCGCAAATTTACCGTAGAGATGAAGGGGGTTAATCACCGTTACCTGGATGTGAATATCCGTATGCCAAAGAAGCTTAACTTCTTTGAGTCCGCGATCCGCAACCTGCTTAAGCAGTATGTGCAAAGAGGAAAGATTGATATTTTCATCGGGTATGAAGATATGACAGAAAGCCAGATGACTTTGAAATATAATCAGAAGCTGGCAGAAGAATATATGACAAGCTTTAAGCAGATGGAAGAACAGTTTGGGCTTGACAATGATGTGCGGGTATCCACACTTGCACGCTGCCCGGAAGTCCTTACGATGGAAGAACAGTCTGTGGATGAGGAAGAACTGTGGAGTGGTCTTGAAAAAGCAATGAAAGGCGCATGCGAACAGTTTGTACAGACCAAGACTACAGAAGGTGAGAACCTGAAAAAGGATATCATTGGCAAGCTGGATGGAATGCTGGAAGTTGTTGCCAGGGTTGAAGAGCGATCTCCGCAGATCGTTGCTGAATACCGGGAGAAGCTGGAAACGAAAGTGAAGGAGCTTCTTGGGGACACCCAGATTGACGAAGGACGGATCGCGGCTGAGGTTGTGATCTTCTCTGACAAGATCTGTACAGATGAAGAAGTGGTAAGGCTGAAAAGCCATATCAAGCATATGAAGGAAACTCTGGAACAGACAGAGGGAATCGGACGCAAGCTTGATTTTATTGCGCAGGAGATGAACCGTGAGGCGAACACGATCTTATCCAAGGCAAATGATCTGGAAGTATCCAATTATGCAATCGATCTGAAGACTGAGATTGAAAAAGTCCGTGAGCAGATTCAAAATATTGAATAAAGCTTTGAAAAATGTAAAAAGATGTGTTAAAATAACATTTCAATGTCTGAGTATGCAGGAGAACTGATTATGAGAGAAAAAAAAGGAATTCTTATTGTAGTATCCGGATTTTCCGGAGCCGGTAAGGGAACACTGATGAAAAAGCTGATGCAGGACTATGATAATTATGCATTATCGATCTCTGCAACCACGCGACAGCCTCGTGTCGGGGAAGAAGATGGAAGAGAGTATTTTTTCAGAACAAAAGAAGAATTTGAAAAAATGATTGCGCGTGATGAGCTTATAGAGTATGCTAGATATGTAGAAAATTACTATGGAACTCCGAAGCAGTATGTTATGGAGCAGTTAGAGGCAGGCAAGGATGTGATCCTTGAGATTGAGATCCAGGGTGCGTTGAAAGTGAAAGAGAAGTATCCGGATACCCTGCTGATGTTCGTGACTCCGCCGAGTGCGCAGGTACTGAAAGACAGACTGGTAGGACGGGGAACCGAGACCGCAGAAGTGATCGATTCGAGAATGAAGCGGGCAGTAGAAGAATCACAGGGCGTAGAGAAGTACGATTATCTTGTGATCAATGATGACCTGGAGCGCTGCGCAAAAGAGATGCACAGCATTATTCAGGGTGAGCATGACCGGGTAAGCCGGAATGCTGACTTTATAGATGATATCAGAAAAGAACTGAAGGAACTGTAGGAAAGGAGCAGAATTTATGTTACATCCATCATATACCGATTTGATGAAAGTAGTAAATCAGGACGTGGAAGAAGGCGCAACTAAGATTGTCAACAGCCGTTATTCTATCGTTCTTGCAACAGCAAAGAGAGCGAGACAGATCATTGACGGCGAGATGCCGCTTGTTCCTGTTAAGGACGGCGAAAAGCCGCTTTCTATTGCAATTGATGAGCTGAACAGTGGAAAGATCAAAATTATTGCAGAAGATGCAGATAAATAAAAGAAGTTCGATACCCTGCAGCTGTCTGCGGGGTATTCTTATGATAGGGGATTTTATTTTCCGGTGAAGATGATTTCCCCTGCCGCCCAGAAATTATGCTTGAGGAGAAATTTATTTTATGAATATATTATTCATTTCATTAGGCTGTGACAAGAACCTTGTGGATTCGGAGGTCATGCTTGGGATTCTTGCAAAGGACGGTCATCAGATGGTGGACGATGAGACAATGGCAGATGTCATTATCATTAACACCTGCTGCTTTATCCATGACGCAAAGGAAGAGAGTATCCAGAATATTCTTGAGATGGCAGATCTGAAGAAGACCGGTAGATTAAAAGCCCTGATCGTAACAGGCTGTCTTGCACAGAGATACAAAGAAGAGATCATTCAGGAAATCCCGGAGGTTGATGCGGTTCTCGGAACGACTTCTTATGAAGAGATCGCACACGTGATTGATGGAGTTTTAAGTGACAGTCCGATGGAGCGCGGAGACGTGCGCCTGACCATGAAGGATGTGGATTATCTTCCGGTGACAGACACGCACCGTATGGTGACGACCGGCGGACATTTCGCTTATCTGAAGATTGCAGAAGGCTGTGACAAGCACTGTACTTACTGTATTATCCCGAAGGTACGAGGAGATTTTCGGAGTGTGCCGATGGAGCATCTGCTGGAGGAAGCGCAGAATCTGGCAGACGGAGGGGTGAAGGAGCTGATCCTGGTAGCACAGGAGACCACCATGTACGGAACCGATCTGTACGGGGAGAAGCGGCTTCCACAACTTTTGAGAGCGCTTTGCAAGATCAGCGGACTTCGTTGGATCCGTATTTTATACTGCTATCCGGAGGAAATCACGGATGAGCTGATTCAGGTGATCAAGGAGGAACCAAAGATCTGCCATTATCTGGATCTCCCGATTCAGCATGCAAGCGATGGTATCCTGAAGAGAATGGGAAGACGGACTTCCAGAGCGCAGCTCATCGAGACCATTGAGAAGCTTCGACGTGAGATCCCGGATATCGCACTTCGCACAACTTTGATCACTGGATTCCCTGGAGAGACACAGGAACAGCATGAAGAGCTGATGGATTTTGTGGATCAGATGGAATTCGACAGACTTGGCGTATTTACCTACTCACCGGAAGAGGATACTCCAGCAGCATCTATGCCGGATCAGATCCCGGAAGAAGTCAAAGAGGAACGTCAGGCAGAGCTCATGGAACTTCAGCAGGATATCGTATTTGACCAGGCAGAAGACCGGATTGGGGAAGAGCTGCTTGTGATGATCGAAGGCAAGGTAGCAGATGAGAATGCCTATGTGGGAAGAACCTACCGGGATGCGCCGAATGTAGACGGACTTATTTTTGTGAACACATCGGAAGAACTAATGTCGGGAGATTTTGCAAGGGTAAAAGTGACCGGATCTGCAGATTATGATTTGATAGGAGAGTTATTATGAATTTACCAAATAAGTTAACGATTTTACGAGTGATTTTAATTCCATTTTTTGTAGTGTTTATGTTATTTGATATTACCGGAGCAGCAGATAAGTGGATCGCACTTGTGATCTTCTGTGTTGCCAGCCTGACGGATATGCTGGATGGGAAAATCGCCAGAAAGTACAACCTGGTAACGAACTTCGGTAAATTTATGGATCCGCTTGCAGACAAGCTGCTGGTATGTACCGCGCTGATCTGTCTGACATCTATGAACCGACTGAATGTCATTGTTGTTCTGGTGATCATTGCCAGAGAATTTATCATCAGCGGATTCCGTCTGGTTGCTTCTGACAATGGAATCGTCATTGCGGCAAGCTACTGGGGCAAATTCAAAACCGTATCACAGATGGCACTGATCATTGTGCTGATCATGGATCTGGGCGGTGTGTGGAATGTTGTAGGAACAGTCCTTACATGGGTAGCACTGCTCCTGACCGTCGTTTCACTGATCGATTATATTGCAAAGAACAAACAGGTATTAACACAGGGAGGCATGTAAAATGGTTGTAGAGCTGATTTCTGTCGGCACTGAAATTTTACTTGGCAACATTGTGAATACAAACGCAGCATACCTAGCAGAGAAATGTGCTCTGCTAGGTTGTTCTTTATATCACCAGACTGTTGTCGGTGACAATGAAGAGCGTATGGAAGAAGCAATCCGCCAGGCAATAGAGCGCGCTGATATCGTAATTCTGACAGGGGGACTTGGCCCTACCAAGGATGATCTGACAAAAGAAGTAACTGCAAAGGTATTTGGCAGAAAACTTTATATGGATGAACATTCCAAAGCACGGATCCAGTATTATTTTGAAAAGATAAAGAGTAAAAAAGTAACGGAAAATAACTGGAAGCAGGCGTTGGTTCCGGAAGGCGCGATCGTGATCGACAATCTGAACGGAACGGCACCTGGACTGATCCTGGAGGATAAAGAGCGCGGCAAAGCAGCGATCCTGATCCCTGGGCCTCCGAATGAGATGAAGCCGATGTTTGAACACGACATTGCACCGTACCTCAATAAAAAGCAGCCGGAGGGAATCTATTCCCATATGGTAAAAGTGTGCGGGATTGGGGAAAGCAGGGCAGAGACCATGGTTGCGGATCTGATGGATGCACAGACCAATCCGACGCTTGCGCCTTATGCAAAGACAGGAGAGGTACATTTTCGTGTGACTGCAAGAGCATGCTCTGAAGAAGCGGCAGAAAAACTGATGGAGCCGATGATCGAAGAGATGAAGAAGCGTTTTGGTGATGCTGTTTATACGACCGAAGAGAATGTGACACTGGAAGAGTCGGTGATCCGTCTTCTGGAAGAGAAGAAGATGACTGTGACAACGGCAGAATCCTGTACAGGCGGAAAGCTTTCCGGCAGACTTCTGAATGTGTCGGGAGCTTCCAGCGTGTACAATGAAGGATATATTACTTATGCGAATGCATCGAAGGAAAAGATTCTTGGTGTGAAGCATGAGACACTGGAAACCTACGGGGCAGTCAGTGAACAGACAGCAGCAGAGATGGCGCTTGGGGCAGCAAAGGCGGCAGGTGCGGATGCGGCACTTAGTGTAACCGGAATCGCAGGACCTGGCGGCGGCACAGCGGAAAAACCGGTCGGACTTGTGTATATCGGATGTGCGGTAAATGGAGAGGTAACGGTAAGAGAGTACCGTTTTACCGGCAATCGTGAGAAGAACCGGGACTATGCGGTTGCACGTGCGATCACGCTCTTGCGGGAAGAACTTTTAAAGAGGGCGTAAGAGAGAAAACCAGTTCATTCTGGAAAAGATGAGGTACAGAAAAATGATCATAAAAAGACTATATAGCAGTCAGGAGGTTGTGGAAGGTCTGCATCTGGTATGGGATGTATTTATCAGAGAAAACGCCAATTCCTGTACACAGCAGGGAATCGAGGAATTTGCCCGTTTTATCAAGATGGAGAATTTTATGCCTCTTGTCGAAAGCGGAGAGATGATCGTCTTTGGCGTGGTAGAAGGACAGGATCTTGGCGGTGTCGGAGCCGTGCGGAGGGATGGACATATTTCCCTTCTGTTTGTCCGCCCGGATTTGCGGAGAAAAGGGATTGCGAAGGCTCTTGTTGGTGAAATGTGCAGATACTGTACGATGCAGTTTGCTCTGATGCGTATGACGGTCAATGCATCGGTTGTGAGTACGGAAGCTTATCACCATATGGGATTCCGGGATCTGGCACCGGTTCAGGAAAAGAACGGGATCCGTTTTGTCCCGATGGATTTGATGATATCACCGGCAAATGTAAGATCTTCTTATAATGGAAAGAAACATACGGGACTTTTTATCGGGATCGCAGTTACCGTACTTATTTTTCTGATATTCCTGGGACTGCTCTTCGGAAAAATCATCAGCAATTTTGCGAGTGGTGAAGGAAAACAGGAGGATTCGTCACAGATTTTTGAATATAACCCGGATGAGGACGGAGAAATTGACGATATCTTTGGCAGTAATGGAAATGAAGAGGATAATAAGGAAAGCAGTTCTGAAGAAGCACAGGGAATCGAGGCAATTGAAGGCTACGAGGCAGAAAATCTGCCGTATACGATCACGGAGGAAAATTACACTTATTTTTCCAATGGAAATAAAGGCGAATATCCGATGCAGTTTGATGTCAAATATCCGCAGATCACAGGTGTGGAAGGTGAAAATATTGACAAGATCAATGAAATGCTGAAGGACTGTGCGATGAGTACGGTCAATACCTTATATCTGGCTCCGAGTGATTCTATGAAAGAGAAAATGTTGGAGGAATCGAACCCGTTTTTAGGAAGTCTTGTAACGTACAAGGTTTCTTATGCAGGAGAAGATTTTATCAGCGTAGCATTCAATGATATTTATTATGCAGGAAATACTTCTGCACAGTATTGTGACCTCCGTACCCGCAACATCCGTATTTCTGACGCAAAGCAGTTTGAAGTGGCAGATATCGTGGATCTAAGCGATGCATTTATGCACGATTGGATGAAAAAGATGAAGGGTGAAGCACCATCGGCAGAGGTGTTAAGCAGTGTGAAATTAAATGATTTCCGACAGATTTTAAATGGAGAAATCCTGGAGAACCGGTACTTTGATGCATTCTTTGTAGATAAGGATGGAATTGAGATCGGAATTACTTACCATTACCCGGGAGATGGAAAAAAATCTTCTGCGGAGAGTGGATGGATCACAGCGCCGTTTACTATGAAAGAAATAATTGAATATAAAACAGACAGTGAGTTCTGGAATCTTGTACAAAGTAACAATTGACGAATGTCGAAAATTGTGCGAAAATAAATACATATGGTGTTAAAACAATCACAAACGCCTTATAAAAGAAAAACAGATGTATTTGAAAGGAGTTTTAACATGATTTATTCACATGAAGTAGAAATGATGTGTCCGGTAGCTCAGGGTGCAAACCACGGACCAGCTCCAATTCCGGAAGAAGCAAAATGGGTAAAGGCTAAAGAAATCAAAGATATTTCCGGTCTTACACATGGTGTCGGCTGGTGTGCTCCACAGCAGGGTGCATGCAAACTTACTTTGAACGTTAAAGATGGTATTATTCAGGAAGCACTTGTGGAGACTATCGGATGTTCAGGAATGACTCATTCCGCAGCTATGGCTTCAGAAATTCTTCCAGGAAAGACTATTTTGGAAGCACTTAACACAGACCTTGTCTGTGATGCAATTAATACAGCAATGAGAGAACTTTTCTTACAGATCGTATACGGAAGAACTCAGAGTGCATTCTCAGAAGAAGGACTTCCGATCGGTGCAGGACTTGAAGACCTTGGTAAAGGACTTCGTTCACAGGTTGGTACAATGTACGGAACTCTCGCAAAAGGACCACGTTACCTGGAAATGGCAGAAGGTTATGTAACAGGAATCGCTCTTGATAACCATGATGAAATCATCGGATACCAGTTCGTAAGTCTTGGAAAATTCACAGACTTTGTCAAAGCAGGCGATACTCCGAACGAAGCTTGGGAAAAAGCTAAAGGACAGTACGGACGTGTAGCTGATGCCGTTAAGATCATTGATCCGCGTAAAAACTAATTACATACATAAGTAATTAACGGGTTATATAGGCAACAATATTTTCAGGAGGACAATTAAATGGCTTTATTTGAATCATATGAGAGAAGAATTGATAAAATCAATGAAGTTTTAAACAGCTATGGCATTGCTTCACTCGAAGAAGCTGAAAAGATCACAAAGGATGCCGGACTGGATGTATACAACCAGATCAAAGGTATTCAGCCAATCTGTTTTGAAAACGCATGCTGGGCTTACATCACAGGTGCAGCAATCGCAATCAAAAAAGGATGTACAAGAGCAGCAGACGCTGCAGCAGCAATCGGAGAAGGACTTCAGGCTTTCTGTATTCCGGGATCTGTAGCAGATCAGAGAAAAGTAGGTCTGGGACATGGTAACCTTGGAAAGATGCTTCTTGAAGAAACAACAGACTGCTTCTGCTTCCTTGCAGGACATGAATCATTCGCAGCTGCTGAAGGTGCAATCGGTATCGCTGAAAAAGCAAACAAAGTTCGTCAGAAACCTCTTCGTGTTATCCTGAACGGTCTTGGAAAAGATGCTGCAAAGATCATTTCAAGAATTAACGGATTCACATATGTTCAGACAGACTATGACTATTATACAGGAGAACTGAAAGAAGTTCAGAGAATCGCTTACTCTGACGGACTTCGTTCTAAAGTAAACTGCTACGGTGCAAATGATGTACGTGAAGGTGTAGCTATCATGTGGAAAGAAGGCGTTGACGTTTCTATCACAGGTAACTCTACAAACCCGACACGTTTCCAGCATCCGGTTGCAGGTACATACAAGAAAGAATGCGTAGAAGCAGGAAAGAAATACTTCTCAGTTGCTTCAGGTGGTGGTACAGGACGTACACTTCACCCGGACAACATGGCAGCAGGACCGGCTTCTTACGGTATGACAGATACACTCGGACGTATGCACTCTGATGCACAGTTCGCAGGATCTTCATCTGTACCGGCTCACGTAGAAATGATGGGTCTTATCGGTGCAGGTAACAACCCGATGGTCGGAATGACAGTCGCTGTTGCTGTAAGCATTGAGGAAGCTCACAAAGCTGGTAAATTCTAAGAAATTTATTTACAGGGAGAGGCGTAGCGCCTCTCCCTTTGTATATACAAATCAAAGAAGAACCTGCCGGTCCGATTATTTTATATCAAATCTTTCTTTTATCACTAAATCCTATCTCTCACATATACTAATACCACATCTGATCGAATTATTTTTCAAAAGAAATCTTCCTTAAAATCCCCAAAAAGAAAGGCAGGCTATCCAGATAATGGAGCAACTTATGGATTATGTAAAACCGGAACTGCTGATCGTAGCGGCAGTTCTATACTTTTTCGGAATTGCACTTAAACAAGCAGAATTTATCAAAGATAAATACATTCCGATCACGCTTGGGGCGACAGGCATTATCATCTGCGGGATCTGGGTGACATCTACCGCACATTTCGCAGGAGCACAGGATGTGTTGACCGCAGTTTTCGCATCCGTAACGCAGGGCATTGTTGTTGCAGGACTGAGTACCTACATCCATCAGATCATCAAGCAGGCAGGAAAAGAAGAGTAGGAGTAGAAGTGGTATGGCATTAAATGGAATTGACATCAGCAACTGGCAAAGTGGGATTAATCTTGCGGTTGTCCCGTGTGATTTTGTGGTGATTAAGGCGACAGAAGGAACCGGTTATGTAAATCCGGATTACGAAAGAGCCTACCGTCAGGCGAAAACAGCAGGGAAATGCCTGGGCATTTATCACTATGCGTCTGGTGGAAATATACAGGCGGAGGCAGAATATTTTCTGAAGAATGCAGGGAGCCGTGTGGGGGAGGCAATGCTTGTGCTGGACTGGGAAGGGCGGTCCAATCCGGCATTTGGTGTGAATGACCGGGAATGGGTGAAAGCCTGGTGTAATTATATTTCAACAAAGACCAGCGTCAATCCTGTGGTTTATGTGCAGCAAAGTATGATGAGCCGGTTGCAGAATATCGGAAACTATGGACTGTGGGTAGCGCAGTACGCGAGTATGGAGCCAATCGGGTACCAGGAAAATCCATGGAATGAGGGTGCATATGCCTGTGTGATGCGGCAGTACAGTTCTTCGGGAAGATTAAGCGGATGGAATGGCAATCTGGATTTGAATAAATTCTACGGAGACCGGCAGGCGTGGAGCCGGTATGCTGGAAAAGGAAACCAGACAACTCCAGAGAAACCTTCTGAAGAGGAAGAAAACCAGGAAGGAACTACGCTGGATCTGGTTTTTCGGACGATGCGTGGAGAATTTGGAAATGGGGAAGAACGGAAAAGCTGGCTTGGAACCAGATATGGAGAAGTGCAGGGGATGATCGACTATATTTCCGGTGCCAGTACAGAGACACTGGCAAAGGAAGTGCGTGCCGGGAAATATGGCAACGGGGAAGTGCGGAAAACGGTTCTGGGGAAACGGTATGAAGAAGTACAAAGCAGAGTCAATGCCGAAGAAAACAAGTATCATATCGTCAAATCCGGGGATACGCTTTCGAAAATTGCAGCGATATACGGAACATCTTATCAGGAAATCGCAAGGTTGAACAAACTACAAAATCCGAATCTGATTTATGTCGGTCAGAGGCTGCGGATCAAATAACCGGCTAATAGATTTGATATTCAGAATCTGGTCTTTGAATTCAGTAATTTGGCAAAAAGAGCTATTGTTTTCAGCTTTTTGGTGTGCTATGATGAAAAAAATGAATACACAGGAGGTTTTGGGATATGGATAATAACTTAAATGACCAGATAACTGAGAATAGTGAAGGGGAGGAAAAGAGTCCATCTTCTTACACCGATCCCAATGCAGGATATACAGAAGCAGAGCCGCAGGCAAAGAATGACAATAGCGTGCCAAAAGAGGCAGCGGACGATAATTTAAAGCAGGAAGAAAAAAGTCATCCGGCATATACTTATGGTGAAATGCCAAAGTCAGAAAACGGAAGCGGTTACGGACAGTCAGCACCGGACGGAAGCGCTTGCCATTCTGGAACTTCGGATGGAACTTATGAAAATAATACTTACAACGGAAATTCGTATTATAACGGAACCAATCAGAGCGGAGCTTATACCAATGGGTACTCTGACAACCAGTATCAGAATAGCGGTTATAATACCGGATTTAACGCGAGCGGCTATAATAACAATTACAATAGCCAGAACAATTGTCAGATGTCGCCAAAGCAGATGGATCTATCTCCACTTTCTACCGGAGAATGGCTTTTAACGATGATTGTCGGAATTATTCCATGTGCGGGACTGATTCTGTATATTATCTGGGCGTTTGGTAATAGTGGCAATCTGAACCGGCGTAACTACTGCAGAGCATCCCTGATCCTTCAGGTGATTTCCTATGTGCTTGTGATTTTCTTTGTTATCATCGCAGCGATCGGCAGAGTAAGCTATTATGGTTATTAAATAAGTATCTGGCAGGCTTTTCGGCAGGGCAGCAGTGCTTTGCTGAAAAGCTTTTTCATTTTTTTAGAAATTCTTTAGAAATCTATTCCGGTTCTCTTTAGCTTTAGGAGATAGACTATAGTCAAGGATGAGAAAAAGAGGAGAAAAGCAGTTATGGAAATGAATCATGTACTGGTCGTTGAAGACGACAAGGAAATCAGAGAAGGTGTGGAAATATACCTGAAAAGTCAGGGATACGAAGTATTTCAGGCGGCAGATGGGATTGAAGGTCTGGAAGTGATCGAGAAAGAGGAAATCCATCTTGCAATCGTCGATATTATGATGCCGCGGATGGATGGAATCCGTATGACGATGAAGCTTCGGGAAAAATATGATTTTCCGGTGATCATGCTGTCGGCAAAATCAGAGGAAGTGGATAAGATCATGGGACTGAATATCGGGGCAGATGATTATGTGACGAAGCCATTTACACCGATGGAGCTTCTTGCAAGGGTGAATTCACAGCTCAGAAGATACCGGATGTTTGCAGAGAAGCTAAGAGATCGTGAAGAAAATCAGAATATCCATGTGATCGGCGGTCTGGAGCTGAATGAAGCTACGGTGGAGGTATCGGTTGACGGAGAGCCGGTGCGCCTGACACCGATTGAGTACAAAATCCTGCTTCTCCTTATGAAGAGTCCTGGAAGAGTTTTTTCGGCAGAGGAAATTTACGAGCGTGTATGGAATGAAAAAGCGATCAATACCGATACGATCATGGTCCATATCCGGAATATCCGTGAAAAAATTGAGAGCTGCCCGAAAGAACCAAAATATTTAAAGGTGGTGTGGGGCGTTGGATACAAAATCGAAAAACAGGCATAAACTAGGGATTGTCCTGATTTTAGGTGTAATCTTACTTGCGACGGTGATCGTGTTAGGAAACTATAATACTTTTTATAAGAATGCAAAAAAGGAGCAGGACAGTCTGACACAGAATTACCGGACGAGTGAGTCCTTTATGAAGACATTTATTCGGGACTGCTATGTATTGTATTCCAAAGAATCCGGAAACGAATATAACGTAAAGTTTCTGGATGATTATTATCCGGAATTTGATGAGAAATTTAACCGGCAGATTGCATATATGAATTACCAGGTGCAGGATGCAAACGGAGAGGTAATCGATGGATACCGGTCGAATAGAGATTCCTGGGAAAAAGTGAAAGATACCGAGCTTGCAGATTATGCTCTTGGGATTAAGATCTCGTTTGACAAAAACGGTGAAATCAAGATTGATCAGGTGATGGGAACGGAAGTAACCAAACAGGAAGCTGTTCTGAAGATCCTGACCTCAAATCTGCCGGAAAAAATATTTGAATATGAAGATGAAAGTGAGATTGAAAATATTTCACCAAAAGACAGGACCTATTATTTCATGATGACGGAAGCAAAGCTGAATGCTTATGTTATGCGGGTATATCCGATTACTTCAATGGTGGGAAACGCGGCGGTTTATACAATCTTGACCCTTATATTGTTGGTCGCACTTCTGGCATGGCTGATTCCGATGAAGAAAGATCTGCATACAGGAGATGAAAAAATTTTCCATGTACCATTTGAAATTGCGATAGCGACTGGTATTACTGGAATTAGCCTGATTTTCAGCTATCTTGGAGAACTGATTATGCACGCGAAAGGAAATGTGTGGCCAATCGATTTTCTGGTCTGGTTTGTTTTCTTTGCAGTCATGTACTGGGTATCCGGCTGTGTACGCCAGATCCGGCTTCTTGGAGTAAAGGAATATGTGAAAAAAAGAGTTCTGCTGATCTGGATCTGGAGAAGATTCGGAAACGGAATCCGAGGCGGTATCCGCTGGTGCAAGAATAAGATTGAAGCATTTTATCATTCTCTGGATCAGTTCAATTTCAAGGAAAAGAACAATAAGATTATTTTGAAAATCGTGCTGTTCAATTTCGCAATACTGCTGGTGATCTGTTCATTCTGGTATTACGGAATTGCAGGACTGATCGTATATTCTGTAATCCTGTTCCTGATCCTGCAAAAATATTTTAATGATCTCCGGAAAAAATATGCATTGCTTTTGGAGGCAACCAATAAAATTGCAGACGGAAATCTGGATGTAGAGATTGAAGGTGATCTTGGTGTGTTCAGTCCGTTCCGTAATGAAATCCAGAAGATCCAGACCAGATTTAAGAAAGCGGTAAAGGAAGAAGTAAAAAGCCAGCGTATGAAAACAGAACTGATCACAAACGTATCACATGATCTGAAAACACCGCTGACTGCGATCATAACCTATGTGAATCTGTTGAAAGACGAGAAAGATGAGAAAAAGCGAAAGGATTATATTGATATTCTGGAACGCAAATCTATGCGTCTGAAAGTCCTGATCGAAGACCTTTTTGAGATCAGCAAAGCAAGCAGCCAGAATGTAAACCTGAATTTGATGAACGTGGATATCGTCAATCTGTTTAAACAGGTAAAATTTGAGCTGGAAGATAAGTTCGAAGAAAAAGGTCTGGAGTTCAGGACCACTTTCCCGGAAGAAAAAGTGATTCTTCGTCTGGACAGTCAGAAGACCTACCGGATCTTTGAGAATCTTCTGAATAACATTGTAAAATATGCGCTTCCGGGAACAAGAGTTTATGTGGAAATCGAAAAGACGGAGAAAGATGTATTTATCCGCCTGAAAAATATTTCTGCAACTGAGCTCACCTTCAATCCGGAAGAAATTACAGAACGCTTCGTCCGCGGAGATGAGTCCCGCAATACCGAAGGCTCCGGTCTTGGCCTTGCAATCGTAAAAAGCTTCGTAGGTCTCCAGGGTGGAAGCTTCCATATCGAAACCGAAGCAGACCTCTTCAAAGCCGAAATCCGCTGGGCTTTGCCGGGAGAAGAGACAGTGAAGCAGGAAGCATAAGAAAAATAAATGGTACCGGATTCAATTTTTTTTACAACTGAATCTGGTACCATTTATTTTTCTGATTTGTCTCACAACCTACATCATTCAACTTTTTTACTTTGGAAATCCGCTGGAGTAATGAATCTCATAATCATCCGTGATAAAGAGTGCCTCTGCCCCCTTGATTCCTTCGATATATTTCAATCCATCATCTAACCCCATCGCAAAGCAGGTTGTACTAAGTGCGTCCGCTTCCGTAGAAGAGTCACAGACAATACTCACCCCAAGCAGATTATTTTCATAAGGATACCCGGTTTTCGGATCTAAGATATGGTGATAAATCTTGTCGCCCACCTTAAAATACCGCTCATAAATCCCGGAAGAAACCACAGATTGATCCTTGATTTTTACACTGGTGATCGCTTCTCCATTCTGTGCAAACGGCTTCTGAATCCCGATATTATAATCCGAGCCATCCGGTTTGCCGCCAAGAGCCAGCACATTTCCGCCCAGATTGATCAGCGCATGGGATACATTCTGCTCTTTCAGATATGCTTTCAGCTGATCCGCAATATATCCCTTTGCAATTCCGCCAAGATCAATAGCTGCCTCCGGATCCAGAAGCTGAACCGTATTTCCATCAACCCTCACATTCTCATATCCGATATGACTTTTCGCTTCCTGAATCGCCGCATCATCCGGAACGGTCCCCGTATTATTCTTAAAATCCCACAAGTCACTAAGTGGAGCGATCGTAATATCAAACTTTCCATCTGCCAGACGGCTGTATTCCACGCCTTTCTGAATCAAATCCACCGTATCACCCGAAAGTGTCACAGGCTCCCCGTTTGCATGGTTCAGCTTATAAATCTCGCTTCCTTCCGAAGTCCGGCTAAACCGCGCATTATAATCTTCGCATTTCGCCACACAAGCATCCAGAACATCCTCTGAATCCTTATCATAAACCGTAATCGTCACCACCGTATCAAACACCGTCACCGTCCGCGACACCGGCTGCGGCGAACTCCCAGAACATCCACCCAGACAAAAAGTCCCAAACAAACTCAAACAAATACCAATTCCCAAACTTTTTATTTTCATCGCAAACCTCCTCAAACCATAACCTACAGTATTGTTTTTTTCATAAACTTCCTAAAAACGACATAATGAAAATTTACGAATCTCAGGTCTGTGCAATCAGCTAATGCACAGCCGTGAGGGAAGCGAAAGTCCTGCACGCCTCTATTTTGTGCAATGGAGATGAAACACAAAAATCGTGGAAGCCATTGCTGAACACGATTTTCGCCCTAAGTGGTTCATCGGAATGGTTTGCACAACTTGAGGCGTGCAGGACTTTCGCTCCCCTCACGGCGTCCCCATTCTCTTCTTCCACAAACCGTCCCATTCGTCAATTACCCCATTATACGTTCCCCTATGAAAAAAATCAATCGAACACTTGATTGCATTAGATAAAATGATGTGTTAGAATAAACAAAGAAAAAGGAGAACCCTATGAGCCATAAAGAAAATAAGAGCCATGAGGAGAAAGCATCCGGTTTCAAAAAGAATGATCTGATTCTTGTCCTCCTTGTATTTGCTGCGGCAGGCATTTTTTTTTCAGGACATCTATTCACGAGCCAGAAAAGCGCAGGCGTTGTAGAAATACAGATTGACGGGAAAGTGGTAGAGACACTGGATCTGCAGAAAGAGCGTGCATTTAAGATCAACGGAGGAACGAACACCGTGCAGATCGAGAACGGAAAAGTGAAAATGGCAGCGGCCAACTGTCCGGATCAGATCTGTGTACACCAGAAAGCAATTTCAAGGAACGGAGAGAGTATTATCTGCCTTCCGAATAAGATCGTTCTGAAAATTGTCGATGGAGAAGAAGCCGAACTGGATGCGGTGACGAATTAAGATATGAAGAAAAATACAGTCAGAATAGCGTGGTTTGGTGTATTTACTGCCCTTGCGCTGATATTTAGTTATGTAGAGACTCTGATCCCGTTTCAGATCGGGATTCCGGGGGTTAAGCTTGGACTGGCGAATCTGATCGTTGTGGTGGCACTGTACAAGATGGGTGGAAAGGATGCCCTGTTGCTTTCGGTGACGCGTATCGTGCTGTCCGGATTTATTTTTGCCAGTCTGTTTAGTATTTTATACAGTCTGGCAGGCGGACTTTTAAGCCTTGCAGTGATGGTGATTTTGAAAAAGCGGGGATCATTCAGTGTTTTTGGAGTCAGCATGGCAGGTGGTGTCTTTCATAATGTCGGTCAGCTGATCGTAGCGATGCTGGTCGTGGAGACATTCAGCGTCGCCTATTATGTGCCGGTGCTTCTGATCGCAGGAGTGATCACCGGATTTATTATCGGAGTTGTGGCAAATGAAATGCTCAAAAGACTTGGCAGCATCGTATTGTCATAGCATGGGAGGAAGAGATGATTTCATATATAAGAGGGGAGCTTGTAGCTCTCGAAGAAGATAAAGTGATCGTAGATGTAGGCGGCGTGGGCTACGGGATTTTTATGTCCGGACAGGCGATGGGACAGCTTCCGCCGGTTGGGAGTAAAGTGAAGATCCACACCTATCTGAATGTCAAAGAAGATGTCATGCAGCTGTATGGATTTTTAAACCGTGATGCGCTTTCTGTGTTCAAGCTTCTGATCGGTGTCAGTGGGATCGGACCGAAAGGAGGTCTTGGGATTCTGGCGCAGCTTACACCAGACGAACTTCGATTTGCCGTGATGTCGAAGGACATCAAGGCAATTTCAGCAGCACCGGGAATTGGCAAGAAGACGGCGGAGAAGCTGATCGTGGAACTGAAGGATAAGCTGAAGATTGAGGACGTACTGGATCACCAGGTGGAAGCGGCAAATGGAGCCGCTGAAGATACGGTAAATGCACAAGGACTTCAGGCAGATGCGGTACAGGCACTTACGGCGCTTGGCTATGGAAGTACTGAGGCACTGCAGGCAGTACGAAAAGTGGAAATGGATGAGAGCACGACGGTGGAAGATCTGCTGAAGGGTGCACTCAAATATTTGATATAAGAGGATTAGGATGGGAAGAAGAATTATTACCACAGAGAATCTGGAAGAGGATGTAAAAATTGAGAGCCATTTAAGACCTCAGCTTCTGGAAGATTATATTGGACAGGCGAAGGCAAAAGAGACTCTTAAGATTTATATAGAAGCGGCAAAAAGCAGGGGAGAGGCACTGGATCATGTGCTGTTTTACGGCCCGCCGGGACTTGGAAAGACAACCCTCGCCGGGATCATTGCGAATGAAATGGGCGTAAATATCAAGATCACGTCAGGTCCTGCGATCGAGAAACCTGGGGAAATGGCGGCAATCCTTAATAATCTCCAGGAAGGAGATGTGCTATTTGTAGATGAGATCCACCGGCTGAACCGGCAGGTGGAGGAAGTACTTTATCCGGCGATGGAAGATTTTGCAATCGATATTATGATCGGAAAAGGGGCTTCGGCAAGGTCGATCCGTCTGGATCTGCCGCATTTTACACTGGTAGGGGCAACCACCCGTGCCGGAATGCTGACAGCTCCGCTCCGGGATCGTTTCGGGGTTGTGAACCGTCTGGAATTTTATACGGAAAAAGAACTGCAGACCATCATTGTCCGTTCAGCAGGCGTGCTGGATGTGGAGATCGATGAAAAGGGAGCCCTTGAGATGGCAAGACGTTCCAGAGGAACGCCAAGGCTTGCCAACCGGCTTTTGAAAAGAGTCCGGGATTTTGCCCAGGTCAAATACGAGGGGGTGATCACCGAAGAGGTGGCAAGGCAGGCACTGGATCTTCTGGATGTGGACCGGCTTGGACTTGATCATGTAGACCGTAATCTTTTGACGACCATGATTGAAAAATTTCAGGGAGGTCCGGTAGGACTGGATACCCTTGCGGCAGCGATCGGGGAAGATGCCGGAACCGTAGAAGATGTCTATGAGCCATATCTTCTGAAGAATGGCTTTTTACAGAGAACACCAAGAGGAAGGGTGGTCACAGATCTTGCGTATACCCATCTTGGATTTGACAAGAACAAAGAATAGAAAGGAAAGAGACGATGCTGAAGATAAAACAATATGTGAAAGCAGAGAGTCTGGAGCAGGCGTATGAACTGAACCAGAAAAAGACGAACCGGATCGTCGGTGGAATGCTCTGGCTGAAAATGAGTACTGCGCAGATCCAGACTGCGATCGATCTGTCCGGACTCGGACTGGATCAGATTGAAGAGACGGAGGATGCATGGAAGATTGGATGTATGGTATCCCTTCGTGATCTGGAGTTACACGAAGGATTAAATGAATTGAGCTGCAACATGATCAGAGAAAGTGTGAGAAGTATTGTCGGTGTACAGTTCCGGAATCTTGCGACGATCGGCGGAAGTATTTTCGGACGGTTTGGATTTTCGGATGTACTGACCTGTTTCCTTGCACTGGATACAGAAGTAGAACTTTATAAAGGTGGGATCATTTCTCTGGAAGAGTTTGCAAAGATGGAGAGGGATAATGATATCCTTGTCCGTGTGATCGTAAAGAAAACACCGGGAAAGGGAAGCTATCAGTCACACCGTAATACCAAGACGGATTTTCCGGTACTGGCGGTTGCTGCTGACCGTTATGGAGATGAACTAAAGGTGGCAGTTGGGGCAAGACCGATGAAAGCAGTCTGTATTCACGTTCCGGCAGAACAGCTGGATGCGTGCACAGATCTGAAAAAATTTGCAAAAGAGCTTGCAGCCCAGGTGCCGATGGGAAGCAATATGCGTGGAAGTGCAGCGTATCGTACCCATCTTGCAGAGGTTCTGATCCGCAGAGCATTAGAGAGAATCACAAACGGAGGTGAAAAGAATGCAGATTAGTCTGACACTGAATGGAAAAAAGATTACAGAAGAGATCGCAGCTGATCTGCTTCTGATCGATTTCGTGAGAAATCATGGATGTTACAGCGTAAAGCGCGGCTGTGAGACTTCCAACTGTGGACTTTGTACCGTATTTTTAGATGAGAAGCCGGTACTTTCCTGTTCCGTGCTTGCTGCAAGAGCAGACGGGCACAAGGTAGATACGCTGGAAGGACTGCAGGAGGAAGCAGAAGAATTTGGCTCTTTTATCGCAGGACAGGGGGCGGAGCAGTGCGGATTCTGTAATCCGGGTATGATCATGAATGCAATCGCACTTTTCCGCGAGAATCCGGATCCAAGTGATGACGAGATCCGGGAATACCTTGCGGGGAATCTCTGCCGCTGTTCAGGCTACGAGGGACAGCTCAGAGGAATCCATGATTTTCTGGAGTACAAAAGAAAAGGAGGAGCCAGATGAAAGCAGTAGGAGTACCATTTGTAAAAAAAGATGCGAAAGCACTGGTGACTGGAAAGCCGGTATATACAAATGATCTGGCACCAAAGGATTGCCTGATCGTTAAGCTTCTAAGAAGTCCGCATGCCAATGCGATGATCCAGGAGATCAAGACAGATGTGGCAATGCGTGTGCCGGGAATTGAAGCAATCTATACCTGGAAGGATGTACCGCAGCAGCGTTTTACAATTGCAGGACAGACCTGGCCGGAGCCTAGTCCGTATGACCGGTTGATCCTGGACCAGCATGTTCGCTTTGTAGGAGATCCGGTAGCGATCATTGCCGGAGAAAATGAAGCCTGCGTAGAACGTGCAATGAAGATGATCAAGGTCAAATACGAGGTTCTTCCGGCAGTATTAGATCCTGAGGAAGCGCTGGATGGTCCAATTCTGGTGCATCCGGAGGACAGCTGGAAGGCATTGTGCCCGGTAGGAGCAGATAACAAGCGGAATCTTTGTGCACAGGCAGAAGATGGACATGGGGATGTAGAGAAAGTTCTTGCAGAATGCGATGTTGTTGTAGAACATACATATCATGTCAAAGCGGCACAGCAGGCAATGATGGAACCATTTCAGACGGTCTGCTTTATGGATATGTATGGAAGACTGAATGTGATGAGTTCTACGCAGATCGTTTACCATGTGCGCCGTATTGTTTCCAATGCACTTGGCATACCAAAATCCAAGATCCGTGCGTTTAAACCAAGGATCGGTGGTGGATTTGGGGCAAAACAGACGGCGGTAAGTGAGGTTTATCCGGCGTTTGTAACCTGGAAAACCGGAAAGCCATCGAAAATTGTATTTACAAGAGAGGAATCCCAGATTGCATCCTCACCGCGTCATGATATGGCGGTGACGGTTCGCATGGGAGCAGATAAAGAGGGAAATATCCGGGCAATTGATCTGTATACACTTTCTAACACAGGAGCATACGGGGAACATGGACCGACAACGGTCGGACTTTCCGGACATAAGGCGATTCCGCTTTATGGTTCATTAGATGCATACCGGTTCCGTTACGATGTGGTCTATACCAACCGGATGGCAGCAGGAGCTTATCGTGGATATGGAGCGACGCAGGGAATCTTTGCGGTTGAGACATCTGTTAACGAACTGGCAGAAAAACTTGGCATGGATCCGATGGAGATCCGTATGAAGAATATGGTCAAAGAAGGACAGTTCATGCCGGCATATTATGGGGAGACAGCGAATAGCTGTGCACTTGATAAATGCCTTGCGAGAGTAAAAGAAATGTCCGGATGGGATGAAAAGTATCCAAGAAAAGTTATGCCGGATGGCAAAATCCGCAGCGTCGGAGTAGCACTTGCCATGCAGGGATCCTGCATTTCCAATGTAGATGTCGGATCTGCGACGATCAAACTGGGCGAGGATGGTGTCTACAATATGTCAATCGCGGCAGCGGACATGGGAACCGGGTGTGATACGATTCTTGCACAGATGGCAGCAGAATGTCTGGACTGTGATCTGGATGATATTGCAGTATCCGGAGCAGATACCGATACTTCGCCGTATGATTCAGGCTCTTATGCATCAAGTACGACTTATGTGACCGGTATGGCGGTGACAAGAGCCGGTGAGGAACTGAAAAAGCGGATCGTCAGACAGGCAGCGAAGATGCTGAAATGTGAAGTGGATGAGGTTGATTTCGATGGACACATTGCAAGAAGCGATAAGACCGGAGAAGAGGTGACACTTGCGGCAATCGGAGCAGGGGCAATGTGCGGAAGTGATATTGCGCTTCAGGTAACAGAAAGCCACAGTTCGCCGGTATCTCCGCCGCCTTATATGGCAGGCGCTGTTGAAATCGAATTGGATCCGGAGACAGGACATGTCGAGATCCTGGATTACTATGCAGTGGTTGACTGCGGAACTGTTATTAACCCGAATCTTGCGAGGGTACAGGCGGAAGGCGGAATCGTGCAAGGAATCGGCATGACTCTTTATGAGAATATTCAGTACACGGAAAAAGGACAGCTTCTGAACAATTCATTTATGCAGTACAAGATTCCGACCCGAATGGATATGGGAAATCTGCATGTGGAATTTGAGAGCAGCTATGAGCCGACCGGACCGTTTGGTGCAAAATCGATTGGCGAAATCGTCATCAATACACCGGCTCCGGCATTGACGCATGCAATCGCAAATGCAACAGGTCTGTGGTTCCGTGAACTTCCGATTACAAGTGAACAGATTGCAATGGGAATTATGGAAAATGAAAATTAAACTGATTTATCTGGCGGCTGGAAACAGCCGCCGTTTTAACAGCCAAAGGATGCAAAATACAGAACCGCCACAATCAGAAGCAGAGAACAAATTGCTTTATCTGTTGGATGAAAAGCCGATGTTCCGCTATTTATTCGACCGTCTGGTAAAAGTCTGTCAAAGGCATCCGGAATGGGAAATGATTGTGGTAACACAGTATCCGGAGATTGAGCATCAGGTAAAAGCACTTCAGGAAAACGAGCAGCAAGGTGAACGTTTCCCGGTAGAAACAGTGATTTCAAAAGACAGCTATAAAGGAGCAGCCTATTCGGTAAAAGCAGGGATCCGTGCGGCAGGAGATGCTGATGCCTATGCATTTTTTGTGGCGGATCAGCCTTATTTTACAGAAGAAAGCGTGGAAGGATTCCTAGAAAAGATGGAGCGGGAGGCAAAAGTTGTACCGGGATGTGTGACCTGGAATGGACAGGAAGGCAATCCGGTCTGGTTTCCGGCAAAGTACGGGAAAGAACTTCTGGAACTGGAAGGAGATGCCGGAGGAAGAAAGGTGTTCCGCAGATACCGGGAAAAAGCAGTATTTTACGAGGTGAGCCTGGAAAAAGAGCTGGAAGATATTGATTATATGCCGGAAATAGAAAAAATGCGGATAACAGAAGGAGGCACAGAGAAAACTTTCCATGTATATGTCATCGAAAATGGAAAGCTTCAAAGGAAAGAGTCTCTGCTTATGGCACTTGGACTTGCGGAGCAGATGGTACCGAGAATTGCTGCCGTGGGTGCGGGAGGTAAGACTTCTCTTTTGAAACAGCTGCTTGCTGAATACCAAGAGAAGGGTGCCCTCCCGGTTCTGGTGACTACAACCCATATGAAAAAAGAGACTGCCCCTTATTTTGTAATGGAGGATTCTATCGAAAAAATTCTGGAAGTGCATAAAAGAGAAGGCATGGTGATCGCCGGTCTGGATGCAGGAAAAGGCAGGATCAAAAGCCTTTCTGTACCGGTAATGGAAAAGATCTGGGAGCTTCCTGCGCCGGTTCTTGTGGAAGCGGATGGTGCACGGATGCTTCCGGCGAAAGTGCCGGGGGAGAAAGAACCGGTTATTCCAAAGCAGATCCAGATAGTCCTTTCTGTATATGGACTCGATGCCATCGGACAAAGGATAAAAGACTGCTGTTTCCGGCCTGAGCTTGTGGCACAGGTACTTGGAAAAACAGTGGAAGAGGTTCTGACGGAGGAGGATCTGGCAGGGCTGGCTGTTTCGGCAAAAGGCGGGAAAAAGAATGTCCTGCCGGAAATGGATTTCTATATTGTACTAAACAAAGCAGATGACGAAAAACGTCTGAAAATGGCAGAGAGAATCGCCTTAAGAGTAGAACGGGATTCTGGTGAAAAAGTACGGATTACATCGTTTCGTTAATATTTTGGAAAAATAAAGCAATTGTGTGTTGAAAAATGGAACATTGCCGAATTGTCATTGAAAACCATTCGTGCTATCATAGATACGATAGCTTTGACAACGAAAGTTGTAAGTGGGTAGAGAAGGAGGCAAAAAAGTGAGTACGAAGAATAGTAATACTTCACAGGAACTATTTAACCTTAACGGAAAACCATCCTTTGGTCAGGCACTTCCGCTGGCATTCCAGCATGTAGTGGCGATGATCATTGGCTGTGTTGCACCGGCGATCATTCTTGCCGGTGTGTCCGGACTTTCAGAATCAGACACGGTTGTCCTGATTCAGGCATCTCTTGCAATGTCAGCGATTTCGACATTCATCCAGCTTTTTCCGTTTATCAAATTTAAGTCTTATCAGATAGGAGCCGGGCTTCCGGTTATTATGGGAATCAGCTTTGCGTATGTGCCGATCATGCAGTCAATTGCACAGGATGCAGATGTTGGAACAATACTTGGTGCACAGATCGTGGGCGGTATTGTTGCGATTATTGTAGGAATATTTATCAAGCAGATCCGTCATCTTTTCCCGCCGCTGGTTACGGGAACGGTTGTATTTGCAATCGGACTTTCGCTGTATCCGACCGCAGTCAATTATATGGCAGGTGGAGCAGGAAGTGCGGATTATGGTTCATGGCAGAACTGGCTTGTTGCGATCATCACACTGGCAGTCGTAACAGGACTGAATCATTTTGGAAAGGGCTTTTTAAAGCTTTCTTCCGTTCTGATCGGAATCATAGTTGGATATGTAGTTGCGCTTGGCTTTGGAATGGTGGATTTTTCTTCCGTATTAACGGCAAAATGGGTACAGTTCCCACAGCCGATGCATTTCGGAATTAAATTCGAGCCATCCTCATGTGTTGCGATTGCGGTATTGTTTGCAATCAGCTCTATTCAGGCAATCGGAGATTTTTCAGCAACGACGACCGGCGGAATGGACCGTATGCCGACGGATGAGGAATTAAGCGGTGGTATCATTGGTTATGGAGTCAGCAATATTGTCTGCGCATTTTTCAGCGGACTCCCGACAGCAACCTACAGTCAGAATGTCGGAATCGTAAGTTCTACGAAAGTAGTAGCAAAGAGAGTATTTGGAATTGCAGCGATGATCATGCTGGTTGCAGGAATCATGCCAAAGATCGCATACATTCTTCTAACTATTCCGTCATGTGTGCTTGGAGGCGCAACAATCTCTGTATTTGCAATGATTTCCATGACGGGTATCAAACTGATCAATAATTCAAAGATGAATTATAGAAATACATCCATCGTAGGGCTTGCCATTGCACTTGGAATGGGTGTGACACAGGCAAATGCAGCACTTGCGCAGCTCCCTGCATGGGTAACAACCATTTTCGGTAAATCACCGGTTGCACTGTCTACTCTGGTTGCAGTGTTCCTGAATCTGGTTTTACCAAAGGAGAAAGAAGAGTAAATGAAGATCCTGATAAGAGGAGCCGGGGATCTTGCCACGGGAATTGCGGCAGAGCTGTGGGAAAGAGGACATCAGATCCTGATGACGGATGTTGCCATCCCACTCACCGTCAGACGTGAGGTGGCATTTTCAAGAGCGGTGTACGAAGAACATGCAGTGGTAGAAGGAATGGAAGCAGTTCTTGCCGAAAATTTTGAAGAAGCAGAAACAATTATGGCAACGCGGAAAATTGCTGTCATGGTGGATGAAAAAGCAGAAGTGCGGAAAGAATATCTGCCGGATGTACTGGTTGACGGGATCATGGCAAAAAAGAATCTTGGGACCCGGATCAGTGACGCTCCTCTTGTTATCGGTATCGGACCGGGCTTTACGGCAGCCGGAGACTGCCATTTTGTGATTGAAACGCAAAGAGGTGAGCATCTGGGCGAGGTGATCCGCGAGGGAAGTGCAATCCCCAACACCGGAATTCCGGGAAATATTGGCGGCTATACGGTGGAACGCCTTTTAAAGGCATCCGCAGACGGAATCATGCATCCGGTCGCGAGAATTGGTGATGTGGTGGAAAAAGGGCAGATTGTTGCAAGGTGCGGAGATGAACCTGTCTATGCGAGGCTCCACGGGATTGTCCGTGGGATGCTCCAGGAAGGTGTACCGGTCAAAAAAGGATTGAAGATCGGAGATGTGGATGCAAGGATAGAGGAAAAACTTTGTTATACGATTTCGGATAAAGCACGAAAGATCGGAAACGGAGTTGCGGAAGCAATCGATTTTGTCTATAAAACAAAATAAAAAGTTGTCTGGACAACTTATTTATCCATCCTTTTTATGGTAAAATATAAAAAGGTTTGGGCAGAATACCTGCCGCAGTGACGGCAGGTATTTTTATGCCATAATCCATATAAAGTGAGGAACAAAAAATGAAACTGGTAAGAACAGAAGATGCAGTGGGGCAGGTGCTGTGCCATGACATTACACAGATTATTCCGGGAGTTGTAAAGGATGCTGTTTTCCGGAAGGGACATATTGTTACCGAAGAAGACATTCCGGTACTTTTATCTGTGGGAAAAGAGAATCTTTATATCTGGGAAAAACAGGAAGGTATGCTTCATGAAAATGAGGCAGCTGAGATTTTGCGTCAGATCTGTCAGGGTGAGCATATGCATCCTTCCGGGGTGAAGGAAGGAAAGATCGAACTGATCGCCGACTGTGAAGGGGTATTGAAGATCAATACCGAAAAGCTGAATGCGGTGAACAGTCTTGGTGAGATGATGATCGCATCCAGACATGGAAATTTTCCGGTGAAAACCGGAGATAAGATTGCAGGAACAAGGATCATTCCGCTTGTGATCGAAGAAGAAAAGATGCAGAAGGCCTGTGAAGTGGCAGGAAAAGAACCGATTTTCCGGATTCTTCCGTACCAGAAGAAAAAAGCGGGAATCGTAACGACGGGAAGTGAAGTGTATTATCATCGGATTGAGGATAAATTTACTCCGGTTGTGATCGACAAACTGAAAGAATGTGGCGTTACAGAGGTGAAGCAGATCCAGTGCAACGATGATCATGAGATGATCACAGAAGCAATCCAGACTCTGATCGAGGATGGTTCTGACCTGATCGTCTGTACCGGTGGAATGAGTGTAGATCCGGATGACAGGACTCCTCTTGCAATCAAAAATGCCTGTACGGAAGTGGTGACTTATGGGGCACCGGTTCTTCCGGGAGCCATGTTTATGCTTGCTTATTGTGAAAAAGAAGGCAGACAGATTCCGGTCATGGGTCTTCCGGGATGCGTGATGTATGCAAAACGGACGATTTTTGATCTGGTTCTTCCGAGGATTATGTGTGATGAAAAGCTGCATGAAAAAGATTTCCAGCTTCTTGGACAGGGAGGACTTTGTCTGTCCTGTCCGGTGTGTACGTTTCCAAACTGTGGATTTGGAAAAGGAAAATATTAAAATTATGAGAAAGAATAACTTATTTAAGAAAACAGTGGCAGCAGGTCTGATTCTGCTGATGGCAGCATCACTTGCTGCATGTGGCGGTAAAAAGACCGACACAAAAACAGAAGACAAAAAGACAGAAACAAAGGCTGACAAAGAAGAGGATGTAGAGCTTCAGGTATTTATCGCAGCCAGCCTGAATACGGCAATGACAGATATTGCAGAGCGTTATGAAAAAGAGCATCCGAATGTGAAAATCGTTTATAATGCAGACAGCTCAGGAACTCTGCTGACACAGATCGAAGAAGGATATGAGTGTGATCTGTTCTTCTCCGCAGCACAGAAACAGATGGATCAGCTTGAGGCTGATGGACTGGTAGTAGAAGGAACACGCCATAATGTAGTGAACAATCAGGTAGTTGTTATCACATTAAAGGACAGTGATACAGCAGTAACCGGGCTTGAAAACTTAAATGAGGCAAAGAGCATTGCACTTGCAGGCGGAAGTGTACCAGTTGGAAAATACACCCGTCAGGCGTTGATGAATCTCGGAATTCTGGACAAAGTAGACGATGCGTCTACCATCACAACAGAACAGATTTCTGAAGCTCTTGGTGGAATAGAGATCAGTGAGCAGGCAAATGTAAGCAAGGTGCTGATCACCGTTACAGAGGGTGCATGCGAAGTTGGAACAACTTATTATTCTGATACATACGGATATGAGGATCAGATCAAGATCCTTCAGACAGTAAGCTATGATCTGACAGGTAATGTGATTTATCCGATCTGCCGTGTGGAAAATAAAGAGGCAGATGATGCAAAGAAAAAAGCAGCCGATGATTTCCTTGCATATGTAACATCCGATGACGCAAAGAAGATCTTTGACAGCTACTATTTCGATACAAACGTAGAGTAAAAGAGGAACGATATGGAAGAAATAAGACAGATCCTTGCAGGACTTGACTGGAGTCCGCTTTTCATTTCAATCAAAACAGGAATCGCAGCAACGATCGTGTCATTCTTCCTGGGAATATGGGCAGCAAGAAAGGTGCTGAAAGCGAAGACGGGTCTCAGGGCTGTGCTGGATGGGATTCTGACACTGCCGCTGGTGCTTCCGCCGACGGTTGCAGGATTTTTCCTGCTGCTCATTTTCAGTACGAGAAGAACCGTTGGATCGTATCTTTATACGACATTTGATATCAAGATCGTACAGTCCTGGGCAGGATGCGTGATCGCGGCAACTGTGATTGCATTTCCACTGATGTACCGGAATGCAAGAGCAGCATTTGAACAGGTGGATGTGAACCTGATCTATGCGGCGCAGACGCTCGGTATGCCGGAGTGGAAGATTTTCTGGAGGGTGATCATGCCGGCGGCAGGTCCTGGAGTTGCATCCGGTACAATTCTTGCATTTGCAAGAGCGCTTGGAGAATATGGTGCGACCTCCATGCTTGCGGGCAATATTCCAGGAAAGACGGCAACCATTTCCCAGAGAATTGCAATGGTCATCCAGGACGGTGATTATCAGACGGCAGGCGTGTGGGTCGGAATTGTAATCCTGATCGCATTCGGAATAGTAGTACTTATGAATCTGGCATTTGGAAAGGGAATGAAACATACAAAGCAATGGTAGAACTAGAGATAAAAAAACAGTATGAAAAATTCAGGCTGGATGTTGCCTTTAAAAGTGAAAAAAAGCGGATCGGAATCCTGGGCGCTTCCGGATGTGGGAAAAGCCTGACCTTGAAAAGTATTGCCGGGATCGAAAGACCGGAAAAAGGGCGGATCGTGATTGACGGAGTTACCCTTTTTGATGCCGGAAAAAAGATTTTTCTGAAGCCACAAAAAAGGAAAGTCGGTTATCTTTTTCAGAATTATGCGTTGTTTCCGAACATGACCGTGGAGCAGAATATCGGGATTGGATTTACCGGAAACAAAGAAGATAAGCAGAAAATGGTAGAACAGCTGATCCATCATTTCCAGCTGGACGGACTGGAAAAGCTTTATCCGTCAAAGCTTTCCGGCGGACAGCAGCAGAGAACGGCACTGGCACGGATTATGGCATATGAACCGGACGTGATCCTTCTGGATGAACCATTTTCGGCACTGGATGCGTATCTTCGGGAGCGGATGCTGACCGAGCTGATGGAAATGCTGAGTGATTATGAAGGTACGGTGATCATGGTGTCCCACAGCAGGGATGAAATCTACAGCTTCAGTGAAGAGGTTCTGGTAATTGAAGATGGACATGGAATCCGCCTGGGTCCGGTAAAAGAAGTATTTAATGCACCGTGCTATAAGACAGCGGCAAGACTTACCGGATGTAAAAATATTGCAGATGTTTACCGGATGGATGCGCAGACGGTGTATGTGAAAGACTGGGATGTGCAGCTGATTTTTAAAGGACGCAGTGTGCCGGAGAATGTGAAGGCAATCGGAATCCGAGCTCATGATCTGATTCCGGTGTATGGAACGATATCCGGGGCTATGCTGAAAGTTAAAGAATGGAAAAGTGTGGATTATCCATTTGAACGAAAATATTTTATCCAATGCGAGTCGGGATGTGAGGACTTCTGCTGGTTTGTTCAAAGAGAGATTTCTGCCACTCTGGAAGAAAAAGGAATGCCGGATGCACTCGCATTTCCGGAAGAAAAAGTGCTGTTCCTTGAAGGATAGCGTGGCAGATGCTATAATGGACAAATAGAGAAAACGGGCAGAAGGTGGCAGCATAAATGCAGAAAGAACAAGACAGGGAAGCGATTTACCGGAGCATTTTCTTCTGTGATATGGATCGGAAGAAGGCGGATGAGATCGTTAACCGGTTAGACGGCAGAACCGTAACCTATGACAAGGGCGAAATCATCATAAGAGAAAGAGAAAAACTGAACAATATCGGAATCCTGCTTGACGGGGTACTCTGTAAAGTGCAGTATTACCGGGATGGAACCGAACAGCTGGTCCAGAAGCTTGTCAGCTCGTTTGTTGTGGGAGTGGAGATTGCGGTCAGTGAAAAAAAGACGAGTCCTTATGATGTTTATGCATCGGAACAGGCACACATTTTCTGGTTTCCTGTACGGGCGATGGAAGAAGAGGGCGTTCTGGATCTGCGTGAGAGGATTGAGTTTTACAAGAAAACGGTTCATTTCCTTGCAAATGAAGATATCCGCAAGTGCAGGAAGATTGAATTGCTGTCGATCAGAGGAATCCGGGAAAGAATCGAGCAGTATTTGAGAATTCAGCAAAGCCGCCATAAAAGCAATGCCTTTGATATTGAATTTAACAGAGAACAGATGGCAAATTATCTGGGGATCAACCGGAGTGTGCTGTCACATGAGTTGAAAAAAATGGAAAAAGAGGGGATTTTGAAGGTCAGAAAGAATCATTTTGAGCTGGCTGATAAAGAATAAAACAGAATTTCTGCTGAAAATATCGAAAAGTGGTTGGTTTTTATCAGAATATAGTTTATAATGAAAAAAGGATTAGGCGGCAAGGAGGTTCTTTATGGCATCGTCAAAAAATTATACAGAAGTTTTGATAGGCGGCAAAGTATTCACCCTGAGCGGATTTGAAAGCGAAGATTATCTGCAGAAGGTATCCACTTATCTGAACCATAAAATCGAGGAATGTACAAGCAGCGATGGATATCGCAAGCAGAGTGCGGAAGCCAGAAGTGTGCTTCTTGCTTTAAATATAGCAGATGATTATTTTAAAGCCAAGAAACAGGGCGGCGCATTAGAAAGCGACATCGAGGCAAAAGACAAAGAGATGTACGATTTAAAGCATGAACTGATCTCAGTACAGATCAAGTATGAGAATGCTGAAAAAGCACTGGATAAACTCAAGGCAGAGAACCAGGAACTTCAGATGAAGATCGTACAGCTTGAAACAGAAATGAAAAATCACCGTACAAAATAGACTGTCCTGAGGCAGTCTATTTTTGATACTCCGGTATACAAAGAGAAATATCTGCAACACAGGGGCTTTGTATACAGGTTATTTAAAGATAGAGGAGTTATATGAAAGACAGAGTTGAAATTCTTGCACCGGCAGGGAGTATGGAGTGCCTGAAAGCGGCAATTGCAGCAGGAGCTGATGCGGTATATACAGGGGGAGCCCTTTTCGGGGCACGTGCTTATGCACATAACCTGACGGAGGAAGAACTTTTAGAGGCAATTGATTATGTGCATTTGCATGGAAGAAGACTGTATCTGACCGTGAATACACTGATCAAAGACCGTGAGATGGAAAAACAGATGTATGATTATCTGCTCCCTTATTACCGGCAGGGGCTGGATGCAGTGATCGTGCAGGATATTGGACTCTTCCGTTTTATCCGGAAGCATTTTCCAGATCTTCCGATTCACGCAAGTACCCAGATGACGCTTACGGGAGTAGATGGGGCGAAGTTTCTGGAAAAGGAAGGTGCACAGCGAATTGTTACGTCCAGAGAACTGAGTATGGCAGAGGTGAAGAAGATTGCCGATGAGACAGAGCTCGAGATTGAAAGCTTTGTACATGGTGCACTCTGCTATTGCTATTCCGGTCAGTGCCTGTTCAGCAGTTTTATCGGCGGCAGAAGTGGCAACCGTGGACAGTGCGCACAGCCGTGCAGACTGCTTTACCGGACACCGGAAGCAAAGAGACCGCAGTATCTGCTGAGTCTTAAGGATATCTGTACATTGGAACTGATCCCGGAGATGATCGAGAGCGGGATTTATTCTTTCAAGATTGAAGGCCGGATGAAGAAGCCGGAGTATGCGGCAGCAGTCGCTTTCCAGTACCGGAAATATGCCGATCTTTATCTGAAATATTACGAAGAATGTCCGGCAGAAGAGGATCCGGCAGCGTATGCGATGAAGAAATACCGTGTCCGCGAGGAGGATCGGCAGATGCTGCTGGATCTCTATAACCGTGGTGGTTTCCATACGGGTTATTATCATACACAGAATGGACGGGAGATGATTTCCTTAAACCGTCCGAACCATGCAGGAGTGCCGGCAGTAAAGGTACTTGCTAAAAAAGGCAGAAATGTGACTGCAAAAGCACTGACAGACCTGTATCCGCAGGATATTATTGAACTCCCGATGCGCAAAGGCAGGGAAAAAGCAGATAATTATACCTGTAAGGATGCAGTCAGAAAAGGAATGAATGTGCAGATCCCGGTATTTGCAGATACCCCGTTCAAGAGGGATGAAATCTGGATGCGCACAAGAAACAGCACATTGATTGACACGCTGCGTGAAGAATTTGTAAATGGAAAAATAAAAGAACGGATCTGCGGAACTTTCCGGCTGTATCCGCAGGAAAAGGCAACGCTTACGGTGAAGTGCCGGGATGCCGAGATTACGGTTGCCGGTGAAAAAGCACAGGAAGCACTGAGCCAGCCGATGAGCAGAGAGCGGATTGAAAAGCAGCTGCGCAAGACGGGAAATACGGAATTTGAATTTTCCTTTTTAAAGGCCGAGATCGGAGAAAAAGTATTTCTTCCGATGCAGAGCCTGAACGAACTTCGAAGGGAAGCACTGGAGACGCTGGAAAAAGTGATCTGTGAGAAATACAGAAGAAGTGGTGAAGTGAAAGATCCGGAAGAAGATAAGACAGAGCTTTCAATGGAAGAAGAGGTACTTTCCGGATGGACGGCATCGGTAAGAACCGCAGAACAGATGGAAGTGATTCTGGAAGAAGAAGCAATCGGAAGAATCTATGCGGATTGTACCATGTTCCCTCACATCTGGGAGAAGGACAGCTATGTGGAGTGGATTACAAAAGTACATGCAGCAGGGAAAGAAATTTATCTGGTCATGCCGTATATTTTCCGGGAAAGAACCCGAAAACAGTATGAAGCTGCATATAACCGGATATTCGGAGCCGGATGGGACGGCATTCTGATCGCCAATTATGAAAGTTTTGCGTTTCTGAAAGAGCATGGTTATACCGGAAGGATTATGACCGATTACAATCTGTATGAATTTAATCAGGAAAGCAGGAAATTCTGGAAGGAAAAGGGAGTTTTTGAATTTACAGCGCCCGTGGAACTGACAGAAAGAGAACTCCAGGATCTCCGGGTAAAGGATGGAGAAGTGATCGTATATGGTTATCTTCCGATGATGATATCTGCAGGATGTATTCAGAAAACGACCAGAGGATGTCTGAAAAAATCCGGACAGACGACAATAACTGACAGATATCGTAATCCATTTGTGGTAAAAAATGAATGTGATTACTGTTATAATATCCTTTACAATTATGTACCATTATATCTGGGAGACCGGATGGAAGAGGTATATCAGATCGGCCCTGGGCGGATCCGACTGATGTTTACTACTGAAAGGCAGCAGGAGGTAAGGCAGATTTTAAGTGCGTATTTTGAAGGAAAAGAGCTTCCGGAGGGAACGTACACCAGGGGACACTGGAAAAGAGGAATAAAGTAGGTGGAATTTTGATCAATATAATTGTAGAGCTGTCAAAATATCTGATGATAGCCCTGATGCTGGTCTATACATTTGAATGTTTTGCAGTATTTAATTACACAGATGAGTATACACAGAGAAGTATTTTCAGAAAGCAGAATGTGCTGATGTTTCTGCTTCATATGATTGCATTTCTGGTGATGTATCTGCAGACAAATGAAACAAAAATGATCGGATTTTACGGGATGCAGGTGGTACTGTTTCTGGCGGTCATTTTGCTGTATACAATAATTTACCCGCGGGTGTCGCGGCTGGTTGTAAATAATATGTGTATGCTGATGGCAATCGGCTTTATTATGATCACCAGACTTTCGTATTCGCTTGCGGTAAAGCAGTTCCTCATTGTCAGTGCATCTGTAGCGATAAGTCTTGTGATCCCGGTCATCATCCGGAAGGTAAAAGCTCTGTCAGAATGGAAAATATTCTATGCAATTGCAGGTGTTGTAATGCTTGGGGTCGTCATCATTGTAGGACGTGTGACTGGAGGAGCGATGCTGAATGTTGCAATCGGAGGTTTTACCCTTCAGCCATCTGAGCTTGTGAAGATCATTTTTGTATTTTTCGTTGCGGCGAGTCTGAAGACTGATACTTCATTTAAGAATATTGTGATCACAACGGCAGTGGCAGCAATGCATGTGCTGATCTTGGTTCTGTCAAAAGACCTTGGTGCGGCGCTGATCATTTTTGCTGTATATCTGGTGATGCTTTATGTGGCAAGCAGACAGCCACTTTATGTACTTGTCGGGCTGATTGCAGGAAGTGGGGCATCAGTTGTGGCATATAAATTATTTAACCACGTCCGTGTGCGTGTACTGGTATGGAAGAATCCATTTACCGTTTACAATGAAGGTGGTTATCAGGTGGCACAATCCTTGATGGCGATCGGCACAGGAAGCTGGTTTGGAATGGGACTTTTTCAAGGGGCGGCAGATCAGATACCTGTTGCAGAGTCAGATTTCATTTTTTCGGCAATTGCGGAGGAAATGGGACTGATTTTTGCACTTGGTCTGATACTGGTATGTGTCAGTGTTTATATGATGTTTCTGAATATTGCGATGCAGCTTCGGGACAGCTTTTATAAACTGGTGGCACTGGGACTTGGAACCTGTTATATTTTTCAGACATTTCTGACGATCGGAGGTGTGACAAAGTTCATTCCGTCTACCGGAGTGACACTTCCACTGGTAAGCTACGGTGGAACCTCCGTCCTCAGTACGATCATTATGTTTGCGATCATTCAGGGACTGTATGTATTAAGAGAAGACGAGGAAGAAGACATTGAAAGAAAAAAATTACAGAGAAGACGAACTTCCAGATCTGGATCAGCAGCTGGAGAGCCTGCCAGACGAGAGCGGGTATCACGACCAAAAGAAGAAGGCAGAAGGAAAAAGCCGCAGCAGACGAACGGATGGCGAACCGAAGAAAAAGGCCGAACGCAGCAGCCTAAAAAACGGACAGCGGCGTCCGAAAGAAGCACAGGCAGAAAGAAGCGGAGCCAGTAAGAAAAAAGAGAAGCAGATGACCAATAAAGAACTGACGAGAGTTACTTATATTTTTGTAACACTGTTTTTGGTACTGTTGGGATATCTGGTTTATTTTAATGTGGTAAAAAGTAAAGAGGTTGTCAACAGCACGTACAATATCCGTCAGGATCTTCTTGCGGACCGTGTGCTGCGTGGCAGTATTACAGATAAAAATGGAGAAGTGCTTGCACAGACTGTGACAAATGACGATGGATCGGAAACACGGGAATATCCGGAAGGAGAAGTGTTTGCACATGTTGTCGGATATGCCGCAAAAGGAAAATCCGGACTGGAATCCTCACAGAATTTCAATCTTCTGACTTCAAATGCCTTTTTCCTGGAAAAGCTGGCGAATGAATTTAAAGACCAGAAGAATACGGGAGATACGGTGGTCACAACCTTGGATGCGAACCTGCAGAATGCAGCATATAATGCACTGGGAGATAACAAAGGTGCAGTTGTCGTGATGGAGCCAAGTACAGGGAAGATCCTGGCAATGGTATCGAAGCCGTCTTTTGATCCGAATAATGTTTCGGAAAACTGGGATGCACTGAACAATGACGAGAACAGTTCGCTTCTTAACAGGGCTACACTTGGACAGTATACACCGGGGTCGACATTCAAGCTGGTGACAACACTTGCTTTTATGCGGCAGAATCCAGATTATAACAATTATTCGTTTGAATGTAACGGAGAATTCTCACAGAATGGGGCAACGATCCACTGTTATAACAGTACTGCCCATGGGGAAGAGAGTCTGACGGATTCGGTTGCAAATTCCTGCAATTCTTCGTTTTCAAATATCGGGCTGCAGCTGGATAAGGCAGAATGGAGAAAGACTGCCAAACAGATGCTGTTTAACAGCAAGCTTCCGGGTGATGTGAAATATAATGAAAGCAGTTTTCGCCTGAAAACAGATGCAGGAGATGCAGATACGATGATGACTGCAATTGGTCAGGGAGAGACACAGGTCAGTCCGTACCATATGGCGATGCTCGTTTCGGCGATCGCAAATGGTGGAAAGCTGATGAAGCCGTATCTGGTGGACAAGATTACAAATTATGCAGGCACAACGGTGAAGAAATATATGCCGGAAAGCTACAAAGAGCTGATGACATCATCTGAAGCTGCACAGCTTACGGAATACATGAAGGCGGTTGTGGATTATGGTACCGGAGCTGCGCTTTCAGGTGCGTCTTATACAGTGGCAGGGAAAACCGGAACTGCCGAGGTCAGTGAAGATGGAAATACAGTACATTCCTGGTTTGTCGGATTTTCCAATGTGGATAATCCGGAGCTGGCGATCGGCGTCTGTGTCGAGGATGCGGATACGGCGACCATTACTGGTGTCAGTGTCGCAAAGCAGGTGTTTGATTCTTACTATAATAATTAAAGGTCAAGGTGACAGCGCACATGAGGTTTTACAAAAATCTTTATGTCAGCGAGAGCATGACAAAAAAGAAAGAAAAAGTGATTGCAAAACTGAATAAAAAAAAATATCCGTTGAAAACTTATGTGATCGCACTGATCGAAGAAGGGGAAAATCAGCTGGAATTTTATTCGACGTTGATGTTCCGCCAGGGAAGTGTGATCGATGATGATATTTTCGCAATTGGTCTTGCAAGCGGATATGATGATGCGCTGTATCTGGTAGAAGAGATCGCAAAGGAAGTTTATGAAGAGACAGGGGATTTGGATATCCGGTCTTACATCAGAAAGCAGGAGAGGGAAGAAGAATGATTCTACATATCATTGGATTGATTTTGAAGATTATCGGAATAATTCTTCTGGTGATTCTGGGAATTCTGCTACTTGTGATCGGTGTCCTTCTCTTTGTACCGCTGAGGTATGAACTGCGTGCCGAGTTTCCGGGGAAGCTGGAAGATGCGGAGGGGAATCTTAAGATTTCATGGCTGCTTCATCTGATTGCAGGAAGAGTGGAGTATCGGAACGGCGATGTGAAATGGCAGGGGCGGATTGCCTGGAAGAAGTTGGGAGATGTTCTGGAAGCGGAAGATAAACCGGTGAGAAAGAAGGAGAAAAAGCCGGATGGCGGAAAAAAAGCCGGTGCGGAGAATGCCAGTGAGAGAACGGCAGAAAGAAATGATGCGGCAGATGTAAAGAAGCCGCAGACGCTGCCGGAAAAGAGAGCCGAAAGCGGAACGTATGCAAAGCCAGAGCATGCGGACGTGAAAGATGAGAAGTCCAAAACAGAAACACAGGGAAGTCCTGACACGAAGGTGAAAACATTTTCAGAAAAAAAAGAAGAGAATGCTACACCGGAAAAGGAAAGTGAATCCAGAGAAAAAAAGGATGTTCATGACGAGAGAGGATCCGGAAAGGCTCACAAAACTCCACGAAAGCGGAAGAAACCGGTCAAAGCATTTGGAAAACTGATCCGGAAGCTCAGCCAGAAGCTTCGTGAGATCCTGGAAAAGATCAAATGTACATGGAAGAATTTATGTGATAAAATAAAAAATATCGCAGATAAAAAAGATAAAATTCTGGAGTTCCTGGAACAGGAAAATCATAAAGCAGCTTTTGCACGTGGCAAAAAGGAACTGGTCTGGGTGAAGCGTTTTCTGAAGCCGAAAAAGCTTCGCGTAAAACTGCATTTCGGTTTTGAAGATCCTTACCATACCGGACAGGTACTGGCACTTTGTGGAATGTTTTATGCATTTATCGGAGAAAATATGGATCTGGAACCGGATTTTGAAAAGCGGGTACTGGAAGGTTCCGTTTATGTAAAAGGAAGACTAAGAACAGTTCATATGGCAGTATTTGCAGCAAAGATGCTGCTGGATAAGAATATCCGCAGCACTTACCATGATATCAGGGAGTTTAAATGGTAAAGCATTCGATAGAAAATAACAGGAGGAATCGAAAAAATGGCAGTAGATAATCAGTTTAAAGAGACAGTAGATGCATTGTTTAAAGGGATGAACGGCGTGGTATCATCCAAAACCGTTGTAGGAGATGCAATCCACATCGGAGATACGATTATTCTTCCGCTTGTTGATGTATCTTTTGCAATCGGAGCAGGGGCATTTCATGCGGACAAAAAGGACAGAGGAGCCGGCGGACTCGGTGGAAAGATGATCCCGAGTGCGGTGCTTGTGATCCAGAACGGAACAACCAGACTGGTCAACATCAAGAATCAGGATACCATGACCAAGATCCTGGATATGGTCCCGGATGTGATCGACCGTTTTAAATCCCCATCTGAGGATAAAATGACCGAAGAGGATGTGGCAGATCTGTTAAATGAAGCAGATTCTCCGGAAAATCAGGAATAGACGTAGGTTTCTGGCATATATTTATTGTAAAAGAGGAAAAAGCAGGAACGAAGATGAAACGGGTATTTGGTTTTGCACTGTTTTTTGTGGCACTTGGTATGGTGATCATGATGTTCATTCCGAGCATATTTATCGGAATTCTGATCGTTCTGCTGTGCCTCCTTGTCGGATATCAGCTTTTTTGCTGCTGATTTTGAAAAAATATGAGAACCTGCAGGGGAAACCCTGAAAAAAGCCTTGCGTACGCAGGGCTTTTGTGATACAATGCTAACGTTGCAAAAAAACACGTGTGTGGTTTATCCCGGTGGTGCCAAAGCTGACAAGCATGGTTCGCGGACATAAGCACACGGAAGTAAAAAACCAATGGAGGAAAGAAACATGAGCGTTATTTCAATGAAACAACTTTTAGAAGCAGGTGTTCATTTCGGACATCAGACAAGAAGATGGAACCCTAAGATGGCAGAGTACATCTACACAGAGAGAAATGGTATCTACATCATCGACCTTCAGAAATCTGTAGGTAAAGTAGATGAAGCTTACCAGGCAGTATCTGACATCGCAGCAGAAGGTGGAAAGATCCTTTTCGTAGGAACAAAGAAACAGGCTCAGGACGCTATCAAGACAGAAGCAGAACGTTGCGGAATGTACTATGTTAACGAAAGATGGCTTGGAGGAATGCTTACAAACTTCAAGACAATCCAGAGCAGAATCGCTCGTCTGAAAGAAATCGAAGCTATGTCAGAAGACGGAACATTCGATGTACTGCCGAAGAAAGAAGTTATCGAAATCAAGAAAGAATGGGAAAAGCTTGAAAAGAACCTTGGCGGAATCAAAGAAATGAAGAGAATCCCGGATGCTATCTTTGTAGTAGATCCTAAGAAAGAAAGAATCTGTGTTCAGGAAGCTCACACACTTGGAATCCCGCTGATCGGTATTGCTGATACAAACTGTGATCCGGAAGAACTTGATTATGTAATTCCAGGAAACGATGATGCTATCAGAGCTGTAAAACTTATCGTATCCAAGATGGCTGATGCTGTAATCGAAGCAAACCAGGGCGAAGCAGAAGAAGTTTACGAAGGCGAAGACGTAGAAACAGCTGAAGAAACAACAGAAGAATAATTCGAACAATCCAAAAGATCATATTGAAAGATGGAGGAAAAAATCATGGCAATCACAGCAAGCATGGTAAAAGAATTAAGAGAAATGACAGGCGCTGGTATGATGGACTGCAAAAAAGCTCTGAACGAATCTAACGGAGATATGGATGCAGCAATCGAATACCTCAGAAAGAACGGCGAAGCTAAGGCTGTTAAGAAAGCCGGACGTATCGCAGCTGAAGGTATTGTTATGGCAGACGTTAAAGAAGATAAGACAGCAGCTATCGTAGAAGTTAACTCTGAGACAGACTTCGTTGCTAAGAACGCTGATTTCCAGGCATTCGTAAAAGCAGTTGTTAATCAGGCACTTACTACAAAAGCTACAGATATGGAAGGATTCATGGCTGAAGCTTGGAACGAAGATGCTTCTAAGACAGTTAACGATGCACTTACAGAAAAGATTTCTGTAATCGGAGAAAAGCTCAGCATCAGAAGATTCGAAAAGATCGTTACAGATGGCTGTGTAGTATCTTACATCCACGGTGGCGGACGTATCGGTGTTCTTGTAGAAGCTGATACAGCAGTTGTTAACGATGCTGTTAAAGAAGCTCTGAAAAACGTAGCTATGCAGGTAGCAGCTTTAAATGCTAAGTATGTAAGCCAGGCAGATGTAGATGCTGATTACATCGCACATGAGAAAGAAATTCTTCTTGCTCAGATTATGAACGACCCGAAAGAATCTCAGAAACCGGAAAAGGTTATCCAGGGAATGATTTCCGGACGTATCAACAAAGAGATGAAGGAAATCTGTCTGTTAGATCAGGTATATGTAAAAGCTGAAGACGGAAAACAGTCTGTAGCTAAATACCTTGATGAAGTTGGAAAAGCTAATGGAACAACTATCACTCTGAAGAAATTCGTTCGTTTCGAGACAGGTGAAGGTCTTGAAAAGAAAAATGAAGATTTCGCAGCTGAAGTTGCAGCTCAGGCAAACGCATAATCTTACAGTTCGCATAAGAATTTGAACCGTATGATTATCATGTAAATCAACGAAAAACCTTGAATTTCCTATGAAAATGGGATGATTCAAGGTTTTTTTGCGTTGCCAAGCATGCGACAAAAAGGTCCGGTGGACCTTTTTTAGTGTTGGGGAATAAATTTTGACTTATCGTAAATTATCGCTATTTATGCATGAAATTGGGTAAAAGTTGGGGAGTGAGTTGGGGAATTTCAATTCCCCAAGGGACATTTGATGCATATCTATATCAGATTATAGAGAATAAGCAAAAATTCATATCTCAAATTATGACCAGTAAAAGTCCGGCAAGATCCGTAGAGGATATTGATGAAGTGGCACTGTCTTATGCAGAAATCAAAGCTTTAGCGGTTGGAAATTCGTATATAAAAGAGAAGATTTTGATATTTATCACTTACCGCCTTTAATGGGAATGTTCGTAGATTATATTGAAAATGAATGTGAAAGATTGCTGCAAGAATCGCCGCAATTTACTGAGCTACAGAGAGAAGACCATGAGTTACTGGACGAATACCCATTCTTAAATATGATTACCGACAGTAATGGAGTCACGAAAGTGTTGGATTTGAATTATGCAGAGACAGAAGCCTTGACGAAATTTTGTTTAGTGGAAGAAGATATAAACTGTTGGAAACGATTGCAGATGTATTTATTAGGGATAGCACATGCAATGTGGATAATTGAGTTATTCACTTTTCCGGTAACACTTATACCACCAGAACGCATGATAACGTGTGCCTTGACCAATTCGCAGGATTGCCAGATCATTAAAATCATATCCTGGAAATTGTAATTTGGCAGCGAGTGTTTTCTAAGTAAGATTATGAGCCTTTCGTAATTCTTTTACCCGTTGTCCTATTCTGCTTTTTACTGTTCGTTTTTTATACCAATAAATAATCATTCTGATCCTCAAAAGTTTCTGTAGATTGAAAAAGAATTATATTGTTATATGATTTCGTAAGTGATATACTTAAACACAAGGAAAACCGTGTGAAATTATAGTTTGCTTTTTGCACGGTTTCCTTTATATACAAAGGTTAGTGAAAACTAACAGTGGAGCGATATGAAAGATTTTTTGATTATACAGGAAGGAAAATGTAATGCTAATGAATGTTTTTGAAGGTATACTGATTCCATTTGTTGGAACAACGCTAGGTGCGGCATGCGTGTTTTTTATGAGAAAAACACTTAGCAAGTCAGTGCAACGTGCACTTGCAGGGTTTGCGGCAGGTATAATGGTTGCTGCTTCAATTTGGAGTCTTCTGATTCCGGCAATTAAGCAATCTGAGAGTATGGGGAATTTATCGTTTATTCCAGCAGTTGCTGGGTTCTGGTTTGGTATATTGTTTTTACTTGCACTTGATCATTTGATTCCACATCTTCATATTGGAAGTGATCAGGCAGAGGGACCGAAAAGCAAGCTTGGCCGTACTACAATGATGGTGTTGGCAGTTACACTACATAATATCCCAGAAGGTATGGCAGTTGGTGTAATGTATGCAGGATTTCTTGCTGAAAATGCACAGATTACTGCAACAAGTGCACTCGCTTTATCACTTGGAATTGCCATTCAGAATTTTCCAGAAGGAGCTATCATATCCATGCCACTTAGGGCAGAGGGCGAAAGTAAGGAAAAGGCATTTCTTGGAGGTGTACTTTCAGGAGTCGTTGAACCGATTGGAGCAGTACTGACGATTCTTGCTGCACAGCTGGTAATCCCGGCATTACCATATTTATTGAGCTTTGCAGCAGGAGCTATGTTATATGTTGTGGTTGAAGAACTAATTCCGGAAATGTCACAGGGACAGCATTCGAATATCGGTACGCTTTTCTTTGCGCTTGGATTTAGTTTGATGATGATTTTAGATGTGGCACTGGGATAAGGGGAGAAGGTAATATGGTAGACAAAATACAAAATGCTTATGAAACATCAAAAAATATATATGACGATGTTCTTACGCAAAGGAATATTTTCAGCAAACTGTATATTAAGTTATTTTGGAGTGGCACTGATGATAATGGTATAGCACGAAAAGTTTTAGCATATGTTCCTGATGACTTTTCGGGAAATCTTCTTGATATTCCGGTTGGAACGGCTGTATTTACGGAAAACAAATGGAGTACCCTGAAAAATGCACATATTACTTGCATTGATTACAGCATGGATATGCTTGATCAAGCCAGAAAAAGACTTGGTAGTCATGCACATATCAAATGCATTCAGGGTGATGTGGGGAATTTGCAAATGGAGAATGAATCTGTTGATACCGTTGTCAGTATGAATGGTTTTCATGCATTTTCTGACAAGCAAAAAGCATTTTATGAAATATGGCGCGTTTTGAAACCGGGCGGCGATTTCATTGCCTGCTTTTATATCAGTGGAAAATCGAAACGGACAGACTGGCTGGTAAAAAATATTCTTGCAAAGAAAGGGTGGTTTTCTCCGCCGTTTCAGACGGAGAAAGAGCTGAGAGATATCCTTCAAAAACTATATAAAGAAATGGATATCGATGTTGACGGTTCCATGGTATATTTCCGTTGTGTGAAGTAATGCAATGATGCTGGATTCATAATGAGAATTGTTCGGTTCTTATGCTAAATGATGCGACAGGAGAGGGCGTTATGACGGTTTACTGAGTAATGCCAGGTGTGATGATTTGTTTTTCAGACATGGCAACAGCAGGTTGCTTTTCAGACTGCGGATTTATTGATATGATAAAGATAACGGAGGTGACGACTATGGAAACAAAAAATGTTATTTTAAAACTTCGTACTGAAAGAGGAATGTCACAAGACGAGCTGGCAGATAAAATCATGGTAACAAGGCAGGCAGTATCACGTTGGGAAAATGGAGATACAGTTCCAAACACTGATACACTTAAGCTCTTATCGAAAGAATTTGATGTTTCCATCAATACGCTTTTAGGAGAACCCAGAAAGCTGATTTGCCAGTGCTGCGGGATGCCAATTGGCACGTTCTTATTTGAAAGAAATGCTTCCAAAGTTAGATTACTGGAACAGGTATGATGAACTTAGTGACAATGGGCAGTTTGAAGAGTTTAAAATGCAATTGATAAATGAAATAAATGATCTGCATATAAGCGGTCTTCCAAGAGTAGACAAACTAAATGCACTTGTGGCGAAATATGTGAATCTGGAATATACTCTGCCTAATGGACAAAAAGTGAAATTCCTTGATGATCAGAAAACCTATCTGGGGAATCAACTGGAGTCTGAATTCGGAGGAGACACATGTTTTGGCATTCTGGCAAGTATGGATTTTATTCTGGTATGTACATATGAGAAGGATGGTGAAAATCCAGAGCTGTTGATTTATAAAAAGAGATAATTTAAGTAAAACGAAAGCTCTCGAATATGGAACTGATCCCCCGTCAAATAGACAATTGAAAAAAATAAAATTTTCCTGCCAGTAGATTATCTGCTGGCAGTTTTTTATTACATAGGAAATGTCATTTCCTATGTAATAAAAGCCTCCGGCAGGATGCGCACTGCGGCGTACAATGAAGATGAGAAATAAATTATTCTGTTGTATTGCGGCGAATTAATATAGGTGTAATCTGTTTATGAATAGGTTTACCTAATGGTTTGGGAACACGCTTTTTCTGATTTTCCATCTGCTGGATCAAAAGATCCATGGCAGTTTTTGCAATCACATTGATCTGCTGTCCGATGGTTGTGATCGGAAGGATTGCTTCGCTGGCAATCGGAGAATTGTCAAATCCAACAATTTCATAAGTGGAAGGAAATGTTCCGTATTTTTGGAAAATTAAATTAAGAAACATATTAGCATAGGTATCGTTCGCAAGAAAGATACCCTTTTTTTGATCGGGGTATTTTGATTCTATCTTGTTGAAAATGTCCCGGATTACATTTAAAATTTCATGATAAGAATCACCTTTTACACTTAGATCTATCTCATACGGAATATGATGTTCTTCACAAGTTTCCTGAAAGGCTCGGATTCGGTCATAAGCTGGGGCAGATTTATTTACATTGACATTTATATGAATTAATATGTTACATTTATCCCGGATCAGCAGGGAAGTGGCCTGAAGTGCACCCATGTAGTTATCTGTATTGACACTGCTGATATATTCTGCTTCACGCTCAATTGCAATGACGGGGATCTGATAGGAAGCGAGCTTCTCAGATGGAAGAGTGTGGCTTAAAACTATCAGACCCTCAATCTGATAAGAGAGAAGTTCTTCAATGTATTGTTGTTCTTCTTCTGCACCATGTTTACTGACGAAAACAAGAAATTTATAGTGATAATCACTGTAGCTGGAAAGAAACTGTGTCAGCATCTCAGAATAATAGTGCAGATAAAGGTTCGGAATAATGATTCCAATGAATTCACTCTTCCCATTCGCCAGAACCTTTGCCAGCTTATTCTTTTTATATCCAAGTGTATCAAGAGCCTGTGATATCTTTTCCTGGTTTTCTAAAGTAAGAGAATCAGGATGATTGAAGTATCGCGATATTGTAGTCTTTGAAAAATTAGTGTATGCTGCAATATCTGCAAAAGTTACCTGTTTTTTACCCATAAAAGTTGAATCTCCTCCAATATGATGTGATGGCCGAAATATGACATCCGGTGGTCAATAATATCTTTTAGTATAGCAATTTTCAAGAAAAAAAGCAATGTTAAAATAACCGATTACGTAACCGGTTATTTTAATAGACAAAAGTATTGACAGAATGAAATAGATATAGTAATATTAAACCATAAAGTAACCGGTTACTTAATCGGTTTTGTACGAAGAGTAAATGGAATGGAGGAAGAAGTGCATGAAAAAAATGCAAAATCAAGCAAAGTCCGTAAGCAAGCGAACGTGGAGAGAAAAGATGACTTATGTGAAAAAAAACTGGCAGTTATATCTTTTCTTCCTGATGCCAGGACTTTTACTGACAATTATTTTTAAGTATCTCCCGATGGGTGGTCTTCTGATTGCTTTTGAAGACTACAATGTAATAAAAGGAGTTTTTGGTAGTCCCTGGGTAGGACTTGAGTATTTCAGACGATTCTTATCTTCACCAGATTTCATGAATTATCTGATGAATACGTTGAAAGTGAGTATCTATGGATTACTGTGGGGATTTCCGGTTCCGATCATTCTTGCATTGCTTTTGAACCGTATTCGTAAGACTGGAATTAAGAAGAAAGTGCAGCTTTTGATCTATATGCCAAACTTTATTTCAGTCATCGTGCTTTGCGGTATGGTTCGTATGCTTTTATCTCCGGTTGGACCGCTGAATAAAGTACTGGGAATCAGTACAAACTGGATGACAATGCCTTCCGCATTCCGGACAATTTACATTGCAAGTGGAATCTGGCAGACCGCAGGATGGGCATCTATCATGTACACAGCAGCGCTGGCGAATGCCAGCAAGGAGCTGGAAGAAGCAGCCATCGTGGATGGAGCGAATCTCCTGCAGCAGATCTGGTATGTAGAATTGCCGGCAATTAAGAATATTATTGTAATTCAGTTTATTTTGCAGGCTGGAAATATTATGAGTATTGGTTTCGAAAAAGCTTATGCTTTACAGACAGATATGAACCTTCCGGCGTCAGAAATCCTGTCTACGTATGTATATCGTATTGGACTTCTGAATGGAGACTATGGATATTCGACAGCAGTAGGTCTTTTCAATTCTGTTGTAAATGTTATCTTGCTGATCTTTGTGAACTGGGTTGTTAAGAAACTGAATGACGGAGAAGGATTATAGAAAAGAGGGAGAAGAGATGGAGAAAAAAAAGAAGAAAAAATATTCAAGGACAGATAGAGTAATCCTTGGAGTCGGATTTACCATTCTTGGTTTATTCGTCCTTTCTATAGCAATACCGATTATTTATGTAGTACTTGCATCCTTTATGGATCCGACTGTTTTGAATAACCAGGGATTAAGTTTTAATATTAAGGACTGGACATTAGATGCTTATCGAAGAGTATTAGAGAATGAAATGATCTGGCGTGGATTTTTGAATTCCTTCCTGTATTCACTTGCATTTACAGTAATTTCTGTTTTTGTGACATTGCTGGCAGCATATCCGTTGTCTAAAAAAGAATTTGTAGGAAGAAAATTTTTCAATATTATTTTCCTGATCACAATGTTCTTTGGGGGTGGAATGATTCCTACATTTATCTTGATCAATCAGCTGCACATGGTTAATACGGTGTGGGCAATCCTGATTCCGGGGGCATTTAACGTATGGAATATGATTCTCGCAAGAACTTATTATCAATCAATTCCGACAGAATTAAGAGAAGCATCTGCAATTGACGGGGCGAATGAGATCCAGCATTTCTTTAAAATCATGATTCCGGTATGTAAGCCGATCATTGCAGTTCTGGCACTCTGGTCTTTTGTTGGAATGTGGAACAGTTATTTCGATGCAATGGTTTATTTGAATGATGCAAATCTACAGCCATTGCAGTTAGTGCTCCGTTCTATCCTGGTACAGAATACACCACAGCCGGGAATGATCGCCGATATCCAGAGTACGGCAGAAATGGCAAAAGTAGCAGAACAGCTTAAATATGCAACCATTGTAGTATCAAGTTTACCACTGTTAGTAATGTACCCATTCTTCCAGAAATATTTTGACAAAGGAATTATGGTAGGATCGGTAAAAGGCTAATAAGAAAGGAACGATACGGATATGAAGAAAAGAAAAGTAAATGCATTACTCGCAATTGTACTATCTATGACGATGCTGGTGGGAGTTGCAGGATGTGGAAAAGAGCAGCAGCTCGCAGCTGAAATTGATCCGGATACACCTGTATCGGAAGTGCAGTTTCCATTGAAGGAAACCGCAGAACTTTCCTTTATTACAAGTGCACCGGCTACATCAACACAGGAGCCAAATGAACGAGTGATCTTTCAGCGCATGGAAGAGCAGACCAATGTTCATATTGACTGGACTTGTTTTGTATCAGATCAGTTTTCTGATAAGAAAAACCTGGCACTTGCCCAGTTTGGAAATCTGCCGGATGGATTATTCAATGCCGGAATGAGTGAGTATGATCTGTTACGTTATGCAAAGCAGGGAATCATTATTCCTTTGGAAAATCTGATAGATAAATATATGCCGAATTTACAGGCAGTATTTGAAAAATACCCAGAATACAGGACGATGTGTACAGCACCGGATGGACATATTTATTCATTCCCATGGATTGAACAGCTTGGAGCTGGGAAAGAAGCCATTCAGGCAATCGGAGATATTCCGTATATTAACAAAAAATGGCTGGATTATCTTGGACTTGAGATTCCGACAACAACAGATGAATTGGAACAGGTATTAATTCAATTCCGTGATCATGCAGATGAACTTGAAAAAGAATTTTCAATTGAAGGTAATGTGATTCCAATGTCATTTATTATCAATAATGGAGACCAAGATCCGGCAATTCTAATCAATGGGTTTGGAGAAGGTTATGGAGACACGGGAGATCATTTCGCTGTAACGGATGAAGGAAAAGTTATTTACACAGCTGTTCAGGAAGGTTATAAAGAAGGAATTGAATGGTTACATAAACTTGTGACAGAGGATTTAGTTGACCCAGAAGCATTTACACAAGAGTGGTCTACCTATGTAGCAAAAGGTAAGAACCATCGATACGGTCTCTGTTTTACATGGGACATTGCAAATATTGATAACAATGAAGATTATGTGATGCTACCGGCACTGACAGGGCCGAATGGCATGAGAAATATCACGAGACAGAATAATAGTGAAACAAGTGGATTTGACCGTGGAAGATGTGTTCTTACATCAAGTTGTCGGAATACAGCACTTGCTGCTGCATGGATTGATCAGATGTATGCACCACTTCAATCACCACAGAATAACTGGGGAACTTATGGAGAAAAGGATTCCTTTAACATTTTTGAACTGTCCAAAAATAAAGATGGCGGAGAAATGCTGAAGCACATGGATCTTGGAACTCAGTCACCGGTAGAAGTACGTGAGGCACAATCTGTAAATGGTCCACTTGCGGTACTGAATGAATATTATGATGTATATGTAACACAGCCGGAAGATGCAAAATGGCGTTTAGACAATATGCATGAAACTTATCTACAGGATATGAACAGCAAGTATGTTTATCCAAACGTCTTTATGAGCATTGATGATACCAATAAAGTATCTCAGTACGATACCGATATTAAAAAATATGCAGAGCAAAAGAAAGCAGACTGGATCTTGAATGGCGGAATTGAAAAAGAGTGGGATTCCTATCTGAAGAAAATGGAAAAGTATGGACTTTCTGATTATCTTTCAATTAAACAGAAATATTTTGATCAGTATCAGGAGTCATTGAGTGAAGAAAAATAACGATATGAACAACAGGAGAATTTGCATGAGTGAGATGTTAGAAAAGGCTAGAAAATATGAAGATGAACAGGGAAAGCAGATAAAAGCAGAAGACAGACCGGCTTTTCATGTGAGCCCATATATCGGATGGATGAATGATCCGAATGGTTTTTCATACTATCAGGGAGAGTACCATCTTTTTTATCAGTACTATCCATACGATACACACTGGAACAGTATGCATTGGGGACATGTGGTTAGTAAGGATTTGCTTCACTGGGAATATCTTCCGGCAGCTTTGGCACCGGATGAAGATTATGATAAGATTGGATGCTTTTCAGGAAGCGCAATAGAGTTGGAGGACGGCAGACAACTGCTCATCTATACTGCGGTAGATCAGGAAAAAATGGAAGATGGAACTGTAAGGGATATTCAGACACAGGCAGTGGCTGTTGGAGATGGAAAAGATTATAAGAAATATGAGAAGAATCCGGTTCTGACAGCCAAAGATCTTCCGGAGGGTGCAAGTAAAGTAGATTTCCGTGATCCAAAGATCTGGAAAGGAAAAGACGGGAATTTCTATTGTGTTATCGGAAGCAGACCGGCAGACGGAAGTGGACAGATTCTTCTTTATAGAAGCAAGAACGGATTCGACTGGGAATTTGTCAGCATTCTTGCAGAAAATAAGAAACGTTTTGGAAAAATGTGGGAATGTCCGGACTTTTTTGAACTGGATGGAAAACATGTTCTTTTGACCAGTCCGCAGGATATGTTGCCGGAAGGCTTCGAATATCATAATGGAAATGGTACCTTATGTATTATAGGAGAAATGGACGAAGATACATATACCTTAAAAGAGCAGTATACGCAGTCTGTGGATTATGGAATTGATTTTTATGCAATGCAGACGGTGAAAGCATCGGACGGCCGCAGAATTATGATTGGCTGGATGCAGAACTGGGACACACTGGCTCATCGTGATAATGATTCGAAGTGGTTTGCACAAATGAGTCTGCCGAGAGAATTATCTGTGAAAAACGGAAGACTTTATCAAACGCCGATTAAAGAACTTGATGCAATGCGTAAAAACAGAGTTGAGTACAACAATGTAGTAATAAATAATGATACGATTTCATTAGATAAAATCGAAGGACGAACGATAGATATGGAGCTTGTGATACGTCCGGAAGATAAAGAAAATATGTATAAGAAATTTGGATTACGCTTTGCGAAGAATGAGAAGTTTTATACAGAACTGAGCTTCCGTCCTGATGAGTCTGTACTGAAAATTGATAGAAAATTTTCAGGAACCGAAAGAGCGTTGGTTCATCAGAGAAGATGTCTGGTAAATGGAGATGCCGATAAATTAAAGCTTCGTGTGATTTTAGATAGATTCAGCGCAGAGATATTTATTAACGATGGCGAACAGGTTATGTCGGCTGTCATATTTACAGAACAAGAGGCAAAAGGGATTTCCTTCTTTGTTGAAGGTGCAGCTAAAATTGATGTAGTGAAATACGATCTGGTTTAGAAAATACATGATAAAACTTACATAGAGTTTGAAGACGAATGGATAATGATAGGGGGATTCCTGAAACGGGGATCCCCTTTGTAGTATAGGAGCATAGTATCGATGATAGAAGAAAGAAGAAAAAGACATGAGAATGAACTGCATGAAAAGTATCTGCAGTTATATCACAATGAACAATGTTATGAAGAATTAATGCAAATGCTGGAAGAGGCTTATCAGAACAGACCGGCGGAACTTAGGAGATTAGACGGCAGAAGGGAGAAGGAACCGAACTGGTATCGTAACAGAAACATGCTTGGGATGACGATGTATCCGAAGCTGTTTGCAGGGGGATTGAAAGGTGTGATAGAACATTTAGATTATCTGTCTGAGCAGAAGATCACCTACCTTCATTTGATGCCACTTTTGAAGATGCCTCATCCACATAATGACGGTGGGTATGCGGTAGAAGATTTTAAACAGGTAGATCCCGAAATAGGAACAAACGAAGAGTTAAAAAGACTGACAAAAGAGCTGAGAAAACGCGGGATCAGTTTGTGTCTGGATGTTATTATGAATCATACGGCAGATACGCATGAGTGGGCAATGCGCGCAAAGAGAGGCGAACAGGAATATATGGATCGCTATCAGTGTTATGAAACGCGAGAGATTCCGGATCAATTTGAAAAGACGATGCCACAGGTGTTTCCAGAGACTGCACCGGGTAACTTTACATGGTGCGAAGAGATGCACAGGCATGTATTGACAACATTTTATCCTTATCAATGGGATCTGAATTATCATAATCCGAAAGTATTTAACGAAATGATCGGGAATATCCTGTATCTGGCAAATATGGGAGTCGAAGTGTTTCGTATTGATGCAGTTCCTTATATCTGGAAAGAATTAGGAACGAATTGCAGAAATCTTCCACAAGTGCATCTCATTGTCCGTATGCTGCGAATGATTCTGGAGATGATCTGTCCGGCTGTGATACTAAAAGGCGAGGTTGTTATGGAACCAAAAGAACTTCCGGTCTATTTTGGAACAGAGAGTGAACCGGAATGTCATATGTTATACGGAGTTTCCAGCATGGTAAATCTGTGGGCAGCACTGGCTACGAGGGACACAAGGATGTTGAAACACCAGATGGATGTGATTCACAGCCTTCCAAAGAATTGCTATTTTGTCAATTACCTTCGCTGTCATGATGATATTGGCTGGGGACTGGATGAAGAACAGGAGAAAAAGCTGGAAATAAACCCGATTCAGCACAAAGAATATTTGTATCATTTCTTTGAAGGTACTTATCCATATAGCTTTGCGCGAGGAGAATTATATAATTACGATCCGGTGACGAAAGATGCCAGAAGCTGTGGAACAACCGCAAGCCTGTGTGGGATCGAAAAAGGCGGATTTGAAGGAGATTTAGAGCAGGTGAAACAAGGAATCCAGAGGGTGCTCATGATGCATGCGGCATGTATGAGCATGGAAGGATTTATAATGCTTTCATCAGGGGATGAGATTGGTCAGGTAAATGATTATAATTACAAAAAAAACCCGGATACTGCAGCAGACAGCAGATATCTGCATCGCAGTCCATTCCGGTGGGACAATGCAGAAAAGAGAAAAAAAGCAGGGACGGTACAGTACGATATCTGGAATGGTCTGAAGCAGATGGAAGAAATACGGCGTCGGGAAAATTGCTTTGGAGAAACTGCCGGTATTTCTACCTGGGGCACAGGAAATGATGCGGTTTTTGCAATCAGAAGAACAGAAGGAAATGAAGAGTTGATCTGTCTGGCTAATTTTTCAGAGTATGGACAAAATGCATGGCTGAATTGTCTGGAAGGCGAATATGAGGATTTGTTTACGGGAGAAAAGCTGGAAATGAATTCGGTATGGATGAATCCTTATCAGTACAGATGGTGCTTGAAAAAATAGGAATTTTATGAAAAAGTAATGTCATTTTTGAGACAGAATGGAGAATATGATGAAAAAATATGATGTAGTGGCACTAGGAGAATTATTAATTGATTTCACAGAAAACGGAAAAAGTAATCAGGGAAATCCGCTTTTTGAGGCAAATCCGGGAGGAGCACCGTGCAATGTACTTGCAATGCTGACGAAACTCGGACATAAGACGGCATTTATCGGGAAAGTAGGGGAAGATTTTTTCGGAGAACAGCTGAGAGATGCGATAACAGAAGTAGGGATTGATGCAGATGGATTATGTACAGATAAGGAAATCCATACGACACTTGCAATGGTACATACTTATCCGGATGGAGACAGAGATTTTTCGTTTTATCGTAACCCGGGAGCAGATATGATGCTGAACAAAGAAGAAATTTGTGAAGACATTATTAAAGAAACGAAAATCTTCCATTTCGGAACATTGTCTATGACTCATGAAGAAGTGCGCGAAGCAACAAAAGAAGCAATTCGTGTTGCAGAAGAATCTGGTGCAGTTATTTCCTTTGATCCGAACTTACGTCCACCACTTTGGAATTCTTTGGATGTGGCAAAGAAACAGGTATTATATGGATTAGCACATTGTCATATCCTGAAAATCTCAGACAATGAGATTCAGTGGCTGACAGGAGAAGAAGATTATACTGCAGGGGTAAACTGGATCAGAGAAAGATATCAGATTCCGCTGATCCTTGTATCTATGGGTAAAGAAGGAAGTCGTGCATACTATAACGGAATGATGGTAGAAGTAAAACCGTTCCTTCAGAAGAATACAATTGAGACGACAGGAGCAGGAGATACATTCTGTGGTTGTGTATTACATTATATCTGTGAACACGGAATGGAAGGTTTGGAGGAAGAAAACCTGAAAGAAATGCTGACTTTTGCAAATGCAGCGGCATCTGTGATCACAACAAGAAAAGGGGCACTGCGTGTAATGCCGACAAGGAATGAAATTCAGAATATTATTCATGGTTTATAAAAACTAAACCTATTGACATAGTAGGTATATAGATGTATTATAAATACGACAGAGAAAACAGTTATGAAATCTGTAACAAGCCGGTGCAGGCAGTGGTCAGGAAGTTATACGAGAATATAGAATAAATAAGAGCATGCAATAAATCCGAAATAACGGATCATTTTGAAATGTTTTCCGGTATGTGTCGGATCAAACGTTTTATGAATTTTATATAGAAGACGGAAGCAGCAGAGCACAGCCGGTCAGAACCGAAGATTTTAAGGGCTGTGCGTTCTCTACACGCTGTCCGCATGCGACAGAAAAATGCAGACAGGAAGCACCGGTTTTCAGAGAAGTGAAGGCGGGGCATAAAGTAGCTTGTCATATGGTAGAAGAATAGAGGTATGTAAGAAAACACCGCAGGAAATGGGGGAATCCTGCGGTGTTTTTGTGTGGAAGGGGACGAAAGGCAGGGGAGGTTGTGAGACCGACCGGACGAAAAGAATTGTCATAAATTCCATTACGCAAACCATTCCGATGAACCCCTTGGGGCGGGAATCGTGTTCAGCAGAGGCTTCCACGATTCCTGGGTTTCATCTCCATTGCGTAATAAGTGAATCTATGACAAATCTTTTTGTCCGGTCGGTCATTCTACTTTGCCGGCTTTGCCCTTCTGAGTATTCCATAATAAAAAGGGCAGGGATTTCTGCTGTGGGAAGTGGGCGGATTATTTATGTAGAAATAAAAGAACGAAAGTTCAGTCAAAAGATTATATGACACAGAAATGAACGAAAATTTAAGAAAATCTAAATAGTATTTCCAACTGTTTTCCAGTATACTGAAACTATGATTGGATATCGGAACGCAAGTTACGGGGCGATGGTATTGTGCGATAACTTAGAGGGACAAAGTGTATATAGAAAGTGCTGCGGCTTCCTTATTGAGGCAATGGAGAGGAAACTCAGGAATCGTGGAAGCCTTTGCTGAACACGATTCCCGCTTTCAGAGGTTCCTCGGAATGGTTTGCCGAAGGGAAGCCGCAGCACTTTCTATATACACTTTGTCGGACTAACTTCAACAAACTTTTACACCTTAAAAGTAGAATGATGAGGAGGGAATGAGAATGAATTTCAAAGAAAATCTGATGGGGAAGAAAAAGGTGATTTTTATTGTATGCTTTATTTTTGCAGTCGCTCTGATTGCCGCAATCCTGCACATGGTTTCAGGAGGGGGAAAGGATTCTGCGAAGAACATCCTCTACGCGGATAAGGTCAGCGTGATCACCGGAAACGGAAGCGGAACCGTGAACCGCTTTGCAGGCGTTGTGGAGGCGCAGGATACTTTGAAAATCTCACTTTCAGAAGGACAGAAAGTGAAAGAGATTTTCGTGGAAAAAGGGCAGGAAGTGGAGCCTGGGACGAAACTCTTTGAATATGATACAGAGGAGCTTGCGATGACACTGGAGCAGGGAAATCTGGAACTGGAAAAGATAGGAAACAGTATTTCCAATCTGAATTCACAGATTGCGGCCTTAACGACAGAGAAAAAGAATGCACCGGCAGGTGAGCAGCTTTCTTATACAACGCAGATCCAGGAGCTGCAGACGAATGTAAAACAGGAAGAATATAATTATAAAGTAAAAGAACTGGAAGTGAACCGGACGAAGAAGAGTCTGGAATCATCCACGGTGACATCCACGATTGCAGGAATCATCCAGGAGATCAATCCGGATCCTGGTTATGATGATTACAGTGGAGAAAAGCAGGCATTTATGAGCATTCTTTCTACCGGAAAATATCGAATTAAGGGAAAGATCAATGAACAGAATATCGGTGAGCTTCAGCCGGGAATGGATGTGACGGTGCGGGCAAGGAATAACCAGGAGGAGATCTGGAAGGGATCTGTGGATGTGATCGACACAGAAAAACCGGAGAGCAGTTCACAAAGCGAGATGTATTCCGGTTCGGATTCTTCTGCCCGGGCAACTAAGTATCCATTTTATGTAACGCTTGAAACCAGTGATGGTCTGATGCTGGGACAGCATGTATATATCGAGCCTGGAACCGGAGTAAATACAGAGGGATTACATCTGATGACTGCTTATATTGTAGATGCAGACGGGAAAGAGCCTTACGTTTGGGTAGCAAATAAAAAGGACAGACTGGAAAAGAGAAATGTAAAGCTTGGTGCTTATGATGAGGAGCAGGATACATGGGAAATCACAGAAGGACTGAAAGAGACGGATTACATTGTCTGGCCGGATGGAGAATGTAAAGAAGGAGCAGCCGTTCAGAAGAACGAAAATGTACAGGCAGGAGGCATGGAAGAGGGGGAATAAAGGATGACTTTTCAAAAAAGAAATAAGAAAAAAATTCTTCAGATCGGGATTGCTTTGGTTGTCTGTGTATGTTTCATTGGAGGCGGCATTATATTTGCAATGAAAAAAAGTGAAAAAGCGGTCAAGGTAGCACCGGTAGCCAGTATGAGTAATGGTGGATGGTATTCAGAATCGGATATTTATGATTATGCGAAGGTGCAGGCAGGTGCGAGCCAGGACATTTATCATGATGATACCCTTACGATCAAGGAGATTTATGTCAAATCAGGGGATACGGTGAAGATCGGCGATCGTCTGGTTGCTTATGATACCACGCTTGCAGGTCTTGAGCAGGAAATGAAGCAGATGGAGATTCAGGGGATTGAACTGAATATTCAGAATCAAAAGGCAGAATTAGAACAGTTGAAAAATGCAAAGATTGTTGCGTCTGTTGAAAGAAGCCAGGATGAACTACGAAAAATGACTGCAAAAGGAACCAGACCTGGAATAATACGGACTGCGGATGCAAAGAAAAATGAAGGGGAAAATCCGGATACTTCCGAAAATCCTGAGCAGCCGGAGACACCAGAAAATCCGGAAGGACCGGAAAAACCATCAATCGGGAAACCGTTTCCGGAAGAACTGAAGGATAAGATCATTTATAAAGAGATTACAAAGGACGCTGCTCCTTATAATGAAGATGGAGATGGAACAAAAGAAAAGCCGTATCGCTATCTTTGTGCGCCGGGAGCAACGGTAAATGCGGAGTTCATGCTGAAAATGCTGGAAGAGAGGACCGTCTGCGTCTTTGATGTAGTGGATCAGGAGAAGGAACCGACGCTTCTTTTATATTCCTGGACGCTGGACGGAAAGACCGGACAGGTGATAAAGCCCGAAAATCCGGAACAGCCGGGGACACCGGAAGAGCCGAAAATTCCGGACGAACCGGATAATTCTGGTGGATATGAGGAGCCGGATCTGGGAGAGGCAGATGGAATGACCAGGGAAGAGCAGGCAAAGCAAATCCAGGAAAAAGAGCAGAAGATCAAGGACCTGGATCTGGAAAAGCGAACAGCACAACTGGAATTGAAAAAGCTGGATAAAAAAGTAAATAATGGTGTTGTAAAGAGTACAGTAGAGGGAACGGTAAAAGCTGTACTTGACGAAGAAGAGGCAAAGCTGGAGAATAAACCGGTTATATCTGTGACCGGAAAAAATGGTTGTTATGTAATCGGAGGGATTGCCGAAAGCAGCTATGATAAATTAAAAGAGGGTATGACTGTGATGGTGACTTCCTGGAATACGGGGAACTCTTATGAGGCAACGATCACCAGTATCGGTAATTCACCGGTTGAAAGTATGAAGAGCAGCGAGAATCCTAATATGTCCTACTATCCGTTTACTGCAGTGGTTGAGAAAGATGCAGACCTTTCATCTGGTGAGGGTGTCAGTATTTCCGTAGACGGACTTTCGGGTGACAGTGGGAATTCGATTTACCTGGAACAGATGTTCATAAGAGAAGACGGAAACCGCTCCTATGTATACAAGAAAGGAAAACATGGAAGGCTGGAGAAGCAGTATGTAGAGGTTGGAAAAAATATGTACGGTTCCATTGAAATCGTTTCCGGACTTACCATGGAGGATGAGATTGCATTTCCGTATGGAAGAAATGTAAAAGAGGGTGCGAAGACAAAGACAGTGGAGTCATTGTATGATTATAATTAATGAGGGGGTGAGGAGATGCTTGAAGATATCAGGCTGGCATTTCAGGGAATCTGGAGTCATAAGCTGCGGTCTGCGCTGACGATGCTTGGTATTATTATCGGAATCGGATCGATCATTGCAATTGTTTCAACGATCAAAGGAACCAATGAGCAGATCAAGAAAAATCTGGTTGGCGCGGGAAATAATGCGGTCAATATCCAGCTTTATCAGGGAGACTGGACACTGGATCTGTCTTATCAGGAGGTTCCGGATGGAATACCGGAGATTTCAGATCGGGTACTTGGTGAGATCCAGGCACTGGATGAGGTGGAAAGTGCAGCCCTTTATCACAGACGGAATGAATATGATGCTGTATATGCAGGCAGTCAGAAGCTGGCAAGCTGTAATATTTTTGGAATAGATTCCAATTATCTGGATGCCTATGGATTTCAGATTACAAAAGGGCGTGGCTTTTCCGAAAAAGATTTTACTGCAAACCGAAAAGTTGTGCTACTTGATAAAACGACAGCCACAGCTCTATTTCCGGATGGAAATGTGATTGGAAAGATTATTGAGGTTAAAGGGGAGCCATTTACGGTGATCGGTATGATGGCGAGAAAAGAAAATTCACAGCCGGTGATCAATTCGATGGAAGACTATTATCGTTATGTATCCACGGATGGAAGTGGAACGATCTGTATTCCGGATACACTGTGGCCGATTATTTATCAGTACGATGAACCGCAGAATCTGGTTGTCCGCGCGACAAGCACAGATGAGATGACTGCGGCAGGAGAAAAGGCGGCAGATATCCTGAACAGTTACCTGACCGTGTCTGATGAGACGATAAAGTATAAAGGGGAAGATCTTCTGGAACAGGCGAACCAGATCCAGGAGATCAGCAGCTCGACGAACCAGCAGTTGCTCTGGATTGCAAGCATTTCACTTCTGGTTGGCGGGATCGGTGTTATGAATATTATGCTGGTGTCTGTGACAGAAAGAACGAGAGAAATCGGTCTGAAAAAGGCACTGGGGGCAAGAAAAAGAAGGATCCTGACGCAGTTTCTGACGGAAGCGGCAGTACTTACCCTTCTTGGAGGTCTGATCGGTGTGGCAGGAGGGATTGCGCTTGCCTATATTATTTCCGCAGTCTCGGCAGTTCCGGTGGCAATCAGCGGAGTGTCCATTCTGGTCGGAGTAGTATTTTCCACATTGATCGGAATTATTTTCGGACTCCTTCCGTCGGTGAAGGCGGCGAACATGAATCCAATCGATGCACTGAGAAGTGAGTAGGTTTATGTAGAGAAGAATTATTTGTCGGATCCAAGATTGCAGATAAATAGATAGTATCTGTTCTACAGGAAAGTGGCGTGCCTTACTGGCACGCCATTTTTAAAAATTCTTCCATTGCCCTTGTCTGGTAGCGACCATTTTTCCAGTAGAACCGGATGTCACGGCTGCTTTCGCCTGCAGGAAGCTTATAGTACACCACATCAGGGGTAAGAGGTACTTTTGAGAGCATGATATCTCCGATAAAAGAGATCCCCATGCCGGAGCAGGTGATGTTGTAAGAAGTCATCTGCTGATCCATTTCCAGGATGATATTTGGTTCAAAGAGATTGTTCTGGCAGATCATACGGGCACGTTTTCCAGTGTCGTTTTCCGGTTTCAGCATAATAAAAGGCTCACTTTTAAAGCGTGTCAGAGGAACGGGAGGACAGGATTCTTCCAGAAATTTTTTGTTCAGGATATCTTCTACAGGAAGCTGATAGGAGCGCAGCGTATTATTGATCGGGAATGCTCCCGGAACAGCAAGGATCAGGTGCTCTTCCTGAAATTTACGGCAGCCGTAGATGGTGGCATCCAGAACACTGCTGTCCAGCATCAGATCCAGCTGCCCGTGTCGCAGCATACGGGCAAGATTGGCAGTGGTTTCTTCAACCAGGCTGATCTGGATCAGAGGATATCTGCGGGCAAAATCCGCGATCAGCGAAGGCAGGATCCAGGAGGAAAACAAGTTGCTTCCTCCGAGGGTGAGTGTTCCTTTTTTTAGGTCGCCCCAGTCGTTTGCAAATCCTTCAAATTCATTCTGGATACTTTTTATTTTTTCTACCGCTTTGATATACTGTACCCCACATTCGGTAAGGGAAAGTGGTTTGGTACTCCGGTCAAAGATCGGATATCCGATGTGATGCTCGACACGCTTTACGTTGGCACTGAGTGAAGGCTGTGAGATAAATAACTTCTCAGCCGCCTTGGAAAAGCTTTTTTCCAGATAAACTTCATAGACATATTCCATTCCCTGAAACATAGGTATTCTCCTTTGACATAGTTTTAAAATTATAGTTACTATAAAAATATATGTATTAGATTATATTATAACACAGAGCTATAATGAAAACAACAAAGGCAATACGCCAGAGAAAAATGGAAAATCGAGGGATTTTGAGATGGAAAATGGAAAAGAAAACAAGACAGGTTATCGTGTAGAACAGGATTCAATAGGAGCAAAAGATATTCCAGGAGATGTATATTACGGGGTACAATCACTGCGTGCTGCGGAGAATTTCCGTATTACCGGGCTGAATATGCATCCGGAGATCATCAACAGTCTTGCGTACATAAAGAAAGCATCTGCGATCACCAACTGCGAGAGTGGGATTCTGGAAAAGAAAAAGGCAAAAGCAATCGTACAGGCATGTGATGAAATCCTTACAGGAAAATTGCATGAGTACTTTATCGTAGATCCGATCCAGGGAGGTGCGGGTACTTCTCTGAACATGAATGCAAACGAAGTCATTGCCAACCGTGCGATTGAGATTCTTGGCGGGAAAAAGGGAGATTATTCAGCAGTAAATCCGAATGATGATGTAAACTGCGGACAGTCCACAAATGATGTTATTCCGACAGCTGGCAAGATGACTTCACTCAGACTTCTTCAGAATCTGAAAAAAGAACTGCTCAGACTTCATGAAGCGCTCTGCAAAAAGGCAGAGGAATTTGACCATGTGATCAAAATGGGACGCACCCAAATGCAGGATGCAGTTCCGATCCGTCTGGGTCAGGAATTTCAGGCATATTCCGATGCCATCATGCGTGATATCCACCGTATGGATAATGCGATGGACGAGATGCGTACCGTCAACATGGGTGGAACGGCAGTCGGAACCGGAATCAATGCAGATGAAGCCTATGTAAGCCGCATTGTTCCGAATCTTTCAAAAATATCTGATATTCAGTTTGTCCAGGCTTTTGATCTGATCGATGCAACCCAGAACCTGGATCCGTTTGTGGCAGTATCCGGTGCAGTGAAAGCGTGTGCAGTCACACTTTCCAAGATTGCCAATGACCTGCGTCTGATGTCATCCGGACCAAGAGCCGGATTTGGTGAGATCAACCTTCCGGCAAAGCAGAATGGTTCTTCGATCATGCCAGGAAAAGTGAATCCGGTTATCCCGGAAGTAGTGAACCAGGTCGCATTTAACATCATTGGAAATGATGTGACGATCACGATGGCAGCAGAGGGTGGACAGCTGGAACTGAATGCGTTTGAACCGATCGTATTCTACTGTCTGTTCCAGTCGATCGATACACTTGCCTATGCAGTGCAGACTTTTATTGACAACTGTGTGACAGGAATCACAGCCAATGAAGAGAGATGCCGTCAGCTGGTAGAGAACAGCATCGGCGTAATTACTGCAATCTGTCCGCATGTAGGCTATGAGAAAGCAGCGGAGATTGCGAAAAAAGCAATGAAGACCGGGGAATCCATCCGTAATCTGATCCTCAGAGAAGGTCTTTTAAGTGAAAAAGAGATGGAAACCGTTCTGAATCCGGTCAATATGACAGAGCCAGGTATTTCGGGAAAAGAACTTCTCAGAAAATAAAGAATAAAATTTTTCTAAAAGACATGATTTTCTCCTTTTAAGGGTGTACAATGAAACATACGCGTTTCATGAGTTACAACTTAAAAGGAGAATTTTTATGCTTCAAATTCAACATATCTGCAAAGAATACCGTACAGGTACGCTGGTACAGAAGGCACTGGATGATGTAAGCCTGAATTTCAGGGACAATGAATTTGTTGCGATCCTGGGACCGAGTGGTTCGGGAAAGACGACGTTTCTTAACATCATCGGTGGACTGGATCGGTACGATAGTGGTGATCTGATCATCAACGGGATTTCTACGAAAAAATATAAAGACAGAGACTGGGATTCCTATCGGAATCATACAATTGGTTTTGTATTTCAGAGTTATAATCTGATTCCACATCAGACGGTGCTTGCCAATGTGGAGCTGGCACTGACTATTTCTGGGATCGGGAAGGAAGAACGGAAAAAGAGAGCGATTGAGGCTCTGAAGAAAGTTGGTCTTGGGGAGCAGTTGCATAAAAAACCGAGCCAGATGTCAGGCGGACAGATGCAGAGGGTGGCAATCGCCCGTGCGCTGGTCAATGATCCGGATATCCTGCTTGCTGATGAGCCGACAGGAGCGCTGGATACGGCGACCAGTGTGCAGGTTATGGAACTTTTAAAAGAAGTGGCAAAAGACCGGCTTGTTGTAATGGTTACACATAACCCAGAGCTTGCTGAAGAATATGCGACCCGTATCGTAACGCTCAAGGATGGAAAGATCCGTTCGGATACGGACGAATTTTATGTCAATGAAGCGGTCATGAAGGAGCCGGAGCATAAGAATATGGGGAAAGCTTCCATGTCATTTCTGACGGCTCTTTCCCTGAGCTTTAATAACTTAAAGACGAAGAAAGCAAGGACTCTTCTGACATCTTTTGCCGGTTCTATTGGAATTATCGGGATTGCACTGATACTGGCACTTTCCAACGGAGTCAATGCCTACATCAAGTCAATTGAAGAAGAGACTCTTTCCGAGTATCCGCTTCAGATCCAGAGTACCGGATTTGATATGACATCGATGATGGTAGGTAATATGGACAGTGATTCGGGCAGTTCGGATAAGAAGGAGACAAAAAAAGACGGGGAAGTCAAGGTTATGCAGATGATGACCAATATGTTTTCCACGATGGATTCCAACGACCTGAAGTCTTTAAAAGAATATCTGGATGGAGGAAAAAGTGGAATTGAGGACTATACCAGTGCCGTTGAATATTCTTATAATATTTCACCAAGAATCTATCGGCAGAACAAGGATGGTTCCATTCGCCAGGTGAATCCGGACAAATCCTTTGAGTCGCTTGGAATCAGCTCTGGCGCAAGTACCAACAGTCTGATGTCATCGATGATGAGTACGAATGTTTTTTATGAAATGCCTAAGACGGAGGGGCTTTATGAGAACCAGTATGATGTGAAGGCGGGACGCTGGCCGCAGAATTATAATGAATGTGTACTGGTGTTGACTTCGGACGGAGGCATGAGTGATTTTCTCCTTTATACTTTGGGACTGCGGGATCAGATGGAACTGGACGAAATGATCCAGGAATTTATCAATGAAGAAGATGTGAACACTCCGGCAAATATCGGAACATATACCTATGAGGATATTATTGGAAAAACTTTTAAACTGGTCAATGTGTCTGACTGCTACGAATATGACAGCCAGTACAAGATCTGGAAGGATAAATCCGATAATAAGGAATATATGAAGAAACTTGTGGATCAGGGCGAAGAACTTAAAATCGTCGGAATCGTACAGGCATCGGAAGATGCAAATGCTTCCGCTCTGACACCGGGGATTGGCTATCCGCAGAGACTTACTGAGCATGTCGCAAAAGAGGCTGCAAAAAGTGAGATTGTAAAGGATCAGCTGAAAAATCCGTCAAAGAATGTATTTACTGGAGAACCGTTCGGGACGACAGAAGAGAAGAATGGACTGGATGCGGACAGCCTGTTTACGGTCGATGAGGATGCACTTCAGAAAGCATTTGGTTTTGATAACAGTGTACTTTCCAGTGGATTTTCCGGTGATATGTTGTCAGCAGATTCCCTGAACCTGGAAAATGCATTCCGGATGGGTGGGGATTCTCTGGATCTGTCCGGGATGATAAATCTGGATCGGATCAGTCTTGACGTGTCCGGTATGCCACAGATGAATCTTGGCGATATGATCGGAAGCCTGAATCTTACCGTAAAACCGGGTGGAATGCAGAAGCTGTCCGAGAGTGTTATGGAAGGTTATCAGGAGTATGTAAAATTCCATCCGGAAGCAGATTATTCAAATCTGGCAAGAGATTTTATGGATTACCTGATGACGGATGAAGCGCAGAAGATCCTGAAAGATAATCTGCAGGAGATCATTGAGAGCACCGGTGGGTTTAAGATTACAACTGATCAGATGCAGGAGCTTGTACAGCGTGTGATGGAAGGATATCAAAAGTATGCTGCGGAAAAAGGATATACAGATCCGGATAAATTTGGAGAATACCTGGCGGAGTATTTACAGACCGAGGAAGCAAAAGAGATTATGAATGCCTGGCAGCAGGAGATTTTTGGAGATACGGTGATAAATATTACTTCTGACCAGCTGAAAAAACTGACAAAAGAACTGGCGAGTAGTTATTCGGCATATGCTGCGGCGAATGGAAAAGCAGATCCGACCAAAATGGGAGATTATTTTCTGAACTACCTTGCTACAGCAGATGGAAAACAGCGTCTGATGAACGGGCTTTCCGAGGTGATCGATATGGATCAGCTGGAGAGCCAGTTAAGTGCGACAATGGGAAGTTACATGGCAAAGGCAATGGGAACTTATACCCGAGCAATTTCGGATGTGCTTGAGACACAGATCACTTCGGCAATGAATCAGATCGTCACTCAGATCACAGAAGAAATCGGGAACGCCATGCAGGCTGCCATGGGAAATGTGGGAACCCAGCTACAGAACATGCTTGGAAGTTCGATGAAGATTGATACCGATGCATTTGCAAAGGCATTTCAGATTAATATGACAGAAGATGATCTGAAAGAGCTGATGACATCCATGACAATGAGCGCGACTGCTTCCTATGACAATAATCTGCAGAAGCTTGGATACGTGGATTTTGCGAACCCGAGTCAGATTTCCATATATCCGATGGATTTTGAGAGCAAGGAAAAAGTGGTGAAAATCCTGGATTCTTATAACAGCCGGATGGAAAAAGAAGGAAAAGAGGAACAGATCATCACTTATACCGATATAGTCGGAACACTGATGTCTTCCGTGACAAATATCGTGGATATCATCAGCTATGTGCTGATTGCGTTTGTGGCGATTTCCCTTGTAGTATCTTCAATTATGATCGGGGTTATCACCTACATCAGTGTACTGGAACGGAAGAAGGAGATTGGAATCCTGCGCGCGATCGGGGCATCTAAGAGAAATGTATCGCAGGTATTTAATGCAGAAACCGTTATCATTGGTCTGTGTGCCGGACTGATCGGAATCGGACTGTCACTGCTGCTTCTGATCCCTGGAAATATGATCATCCATGCAGTGGCAGATAATAACAAAATCAATGCATTTTTACCAGTGCTTCCGGCAATTGTGCTGATTCTTTTGAGTATCGGGCTTACCCTGCTCGGTGGAATCATTCCGTCAAGGAAAGCAGCAAAGAGCGATCCGGTGACAGCGCTTAGGACAGAATAAAAAAAGAGAATGAGGGAAAAGGAAAATGGATAAAGAGAAAAATACAGAAGCAGTGAGTGAGGAAAATATTTACTGTCTGAATGGAAGAGTGCCGGTAAAAAAGGCGATTCCGTTCGGACTACAGCATGTTCTGGCAATGTTTGTGTCGAATCTGGCACCGGTGCTGATCGTGTGCAGTGCGGCATTTGTGAGAGGATCGGAGAATCACTTAAGTGCTGCGGAAATTACGCAGCTTCTGCAGTGTGCGATGTTTGCAGCGGGGATCGGGACCTGTCTGCAGCTTTACCCGGTATGGAAGATTGGCTCCAGGCTTCCGATCGTTATGGGAGTCAGTTTTACCTTTCTTGGTAGTCTGCTGATGATCTGTACCAATCCGGAACTTGGATATGAAGGGATGGTTGGTGCGGTGATCGCCGGAGGTATTTTTGAGGGACTGGTAGGAATGAGTGCCAAATACTGGAAACGGTTCCTGACACCGGTAGTATCGGCATGTGTGGTGATTGCGATTGGGCTTTCCCTCTTGTCGGTAGGAATGGATTCCTGGGGCGGTGGAAACGGAGCAGAAGATTTTGGAGCGTGGTATCATCTTCTGGTTGGATTTTTCACACTGGTTGTGTGTCTGGCTGCCCGTTATCTGTTAAAAGGTGTATACAAGAACCTGAACGTACTGGTTGGTCTGGTCTGTGGGTATCTTCTGTCCATTATATTTACTGTGGCAGGGATTGCACCGATGGTTGATTTTTCAGGAATTACAAAGACGATCGAGCAGGTTGGTGTATTCAGCCTTCCAAAGCTTGTATTTTTTACTTCCCATAAACCGGTTTTTGATCTGGGAGCATTCTTTACTATTGCAATTGTATTCCTGGTATCGGCAGCGGAGACAACGGGTGCAACTACTGCAGTGTGTACCGGTGCACTTGGACGGGATATCAAGATGGAGGAACTGCAGGGGTCTCTTGCCGTGGATGGATTTTCCAGTGCGATTTCAGGATGCTTTGGATGTCTGCCACTTACTTCTTTCAGTCAGAATATTGGGCTCGTCACTATGACGGGAGTTATCAACCGTTTTACGATTCTGATGGGGGCTTTGATTTTGATCCTTGCTTCTCTGTTCCCGCCGCTTGGAGCTTTTTTCAATTCGCTTCCGCAGGCGGTACTTGGAGGATGTACGGTTATGATGTTCGGATCGATCATGTATGAAGGAATCAAGATGCTCAAAGGGTGTGTGTTTGATGATAGAACTATGATCATCGTATCGCTGGCATTCTGTATCGGTGTCGGACTGACACAGACTTCCGGAAACTTCTTTTCCGCATTTCCGAAGGAGGTAGGAGATATTTTTAATGGAAATGCAGTTGCAGGGGTGTTTGTGGTGTCATTGATCTTAAGTATCTGCCTTCCGAAGAAAAAAACAACAGATTTGTAAAATGTGATAAAAATAAGTCAATCAGAAGGAAGAGATGAACGAGGATGAGGACAAAAAGAAAGATCGAAACGCAGGCGTCTGAACAATTATAATCGAAAATTGTTGAGCAAATAAGGAACTGGCGGCACGATAAAAAGTGTCGCCAGTTCTTTTTAAGTGTGGAAGTGACCAGTTCCAGAAGCTTGTTCATTATATTTGATTAGCTTGGAAGTATTTGTTGCATAGAGCATTGGAATCAATGTAGCAGCGTCCTGGAATTGCTGCATTTCTTCTGGTGAAAATCCGGTTGTGCCGCATACCAGGGCTTTTTGGTGTTTCACTGCGAGGGAGAGTACCTTCAGACTGGTTTCTCTGGTAGAAAAATCGATGATGACTTGACCGGATCCGCACCGAATGTTCAGTAAGCTATGATTCCAATTGTAAGAACTAAAAAAGCATGCTATACTTACGGCAGATGAAAAACTGACAGGATAAGACAACAAAGGAGAGACACATGAATTCTAATTTTGAATATTATAAAGTTTTTTATTATGTGGCGAAGTATGAGAACCTTACAAAGGCATCCAGCGTTCTGAAGACGAGCCAGCCGGCGGTGACGAGAACGATACACAACCTGGAAAATGAACTGGGATGCCGGTTATTTACCAGAAGCAAATCCGGCATGAAGCTGACACCGGAGGGAAGAACCTTTTACAGCTATGTATCGGCAGGGTGCGCCCAGTTTTTTAAAGGGGAAAATGATCTGAGCAATCTGATCAGTCTGGAGAACGGGACAATCTATATCAGTGCGACTGAGACAGCCTTGCACTGCTTCCTGTTCCGGGCAATGGGAGAGTTCAACAGCATTTATCCGAACGTACATTTCAAAATCTTAAATAACAGTACCATGGACTCGGTCAACGCGGTAAAAGAAGGAAAGGTAGACCTTGCATTTGTGTCAACGGATCTGCAGGTAAATAAGCCGCTCAGGATGAAGAAACTGCGGGAATACCATGAGGTGCTGATCGGCGGCAGTCGTTACATAGAATTAAAAGGAAGAAAGATTTCATTGGAGGAGCTTTCGGCTTATCCTTGGATCAGCCTGACTTCGGAGGCACTGACCAGAAAATTCCTGAATAATTATTTTGCAGATCATGGTCTGCAGTTTTTGCCGGATATGGAGCTTGCGACGACAGACCTGATCTTGCCGGCAGTCCGTCACAATCTTGGAATTGGATTTGTCCCGGAAGAATTTGCCGAAGAAGAGAAGAAGGCGGAAAATGTATTTGAAATCGAAGTGGAAGAGAAGCTTCCGACCAGAAATATTATTCTGATCTATGATACTGAGTATCCTCAGAGTATTGCATCGAAGGAGTTTCAGAAGTTTCTGAGCAGTCAGAAGAACTAAAGAAGAAATAGATTTTCAAAGTGGATTGTACAAATCGGTATCCTTTGCAGCCGGGATGTGTATCTGCAAAGAAAAATATAAGGAGAATGCCCCGGAATTTTTTATGTGTGGATCATAAAGTTCCGGAGCATTTTTATATTTGTAAGTATAAAGTTATAAAGTAGAATTTTGGATTAGAAAACGATTGATATTATTTATGCCATTCCCAGTTTCTGATTTCTTCCAGATCCTGTCCGTATTCAGCGATGTACTGCTTGTGCTCAACCAGTTTGTCGTTCATCTTCTGAATCAGGAATGATCCCTTATTGCCAAGCTGTGGCAGATGCATGATTGCATCTTTTACAAGGTTGAAACGGTCGATCTGGTTCTGTACACGCATATCAAATGGAGTAGTGATCGTACCTTCTTCCTGATATCCATGAACAGAAATGTTGTGGTTGTGACGTTCGTATGTCAGTTCATGAATCAGTGTCGGATATCCGTGGAATGCAAAGATAACCGGTTTATCTTTTGTGAAGATTGCATCGTATTCTGCATCACTTAATCCGTGTGGATGTTTGTGGTCTGATTCCAGTTTGAACAGGTCAACTACATTGACAACGCGGATCTTGAGCTCTGGCATTTCATCACGAAGGATAGTAACAGCAGCCATAACTTCAAGAGTAGGAGTGTCACCGCAGCAAGCCATAACAACATCTGGTTCTTCACCGCAGTCATTACTTGCCCATTCCCAGATACCGATACCCTGTGTACAATGCTTTACAGCCTGTTCCATAGTCAGCCACTGGCAGCTTGGATGTTTAGACGCTACGATTGCATTGACATAGTTCTTACTCTTGATGCAGTGGTCGAAGCATGAGAGTAAGCAGTTTGTATCCGGTGGTAAATACATGCGGACAACGTCTGCCTTTTTATTGGCAATGTGATCCAGAAATCCTGGATCCTGATGTGTAAATCCGTTATGATCCTGTTGCCATACATTAGATGTCAGGATAAAGTTCAGCGAAGCAATCGGCTGTCTCCATGAAAGCTGGTTGCAGACCTTCAGCCATTTTGCATGCTGTGCTGCCATAGAGTCAACGATACGGATGAATGCTTCATAGCTTGCAAAGAATCCATGACGTCCTGTCAGAAGATATCCTTCCAGCCATCCTTCACACATATGTTCACTTAACATACCGTCCATGATACGTCCGTCTCTTGCAAGGCAGTCATCAGTGTCAAGCAAGTCTGCCTGCCAGTCACGTTTCTGTTCTTCAAATACTTTGTACAGACGGTTGGACATACTTTCATCTGGTCCGAAGATACGGAAGTTCTTACTGTCTTCATTTAATTTGAAGATGTCGCGGATGTATCCGCCAAGTTCGATCATATCCTGAGCTTTTGTCTTGCCAGGTTCTACTTCGATTCCGTATGAGCGGAAATCCGGAAGACGAAGGTCTTTCAGAAGAAGTCCGCCATTTGCATGCGGGTTTGCACCAAGACGGGCATCTCCCTTTGGAGCAAGTTCTGCAAGTTCCGGAATCAGATGTCCTTTTTCATCGAAGAGTTCTTCTGCATGGTAGCTTTCCAACCATTCTTTCAGAAGGTCAAGATGTTCTGGTGATTCCATAGAAAGCGGTACCTGATGTGCACGGAAAGATCCTTCAATCTGAAGTCCGTCAACAACCTTTGGTCCTGTCCATCCCTTTGGAGTACGAAGAACGATCATTGGCCAGAACGGACGGGTAGGATCATTGTTTTCACGGGCATTTTTCTGGATTGCTTTGATTTCTTCGATGCAGGCATCCATAGTCTCAGCCATTTTTCTGTGCATAGTCATCGGATCGTCACCTTCTACGAAGTAAGGTTTCCATCCGCAGCCCTTGAAGAAGTTTTCCACTTCCTCATGAGAAATACGTGAGAAAATGGTCGGGTTACTGATCTTGTATCCGTTCAGATGAAGGATTGGAAGAACAGCACCGTCTGTGATCGGGTTCAGGAATTTGTTGGACTGCCATGAAGTAGCAAGCGGCCCTGTTTCAGCTTCACCGTCACCGACAACAACTGTAGCGATAAGATCTGGGTTGTCCAGAACAGCACCAAAGCCGTGAGCAATTGAATATCCAAGTTCTCCACCCTCATTGATAGAACCTGGTGTTTCTGGAGCACAGTGACTCGGAACTCCGCATGGGAATGAGAACTGCTTAAACATTTTCTTCATACCTTCCTCATCCTGGCTGATGTTCGGATAAACTTCACTATAAGAACCTTCCAGATAAGTGTTGGCAATCAGGAAGTTTCCGCCATGTCCCGGACCGGAAAGAAGAATCATATCCAGATCATAACGTTTGATGACACGGTTGCAGTGTACATAGATGAAGTTTTGTCCAGGTACGGTTCCCCAGTGTCCGACGATTTTTTTCTTGATCTGATCCATGGTCAATGGCTTTTTCAGAAGCGGATTATCAAGAAGGTATAACTGACCGGCTGACAGGTAGTTGGCAGCACGCCAGTAGGCATTCATTTTGTTGAGCAGTTCATCAGATAATGGCTGCTTTTCAAGACATAATTTATTGTCTTCCATTTTTGTACCTCTCTCTTTCTCTAGTTCATTTTTGTTATTTTTTTAACTGAGTTCATCATATCATGAGTAAAAGATAACGTAAAATAGCAATAATGAATTATATTCATATCAAAATGTTATGGATAGGGAGAGGAGGAGTTCCTTAATTTCGTAATAGGTGGTAGACATTGTGAAAAAATTGAAGTATAATTATGAATAGCTGTTTTTATGTAAGATTTTTGAATAAAGCGTTTAAAATGTTAATGTTTTGACGGAGAAAAACAGTGTATATAATGTAGATTGACAGTTTTTAGTGAGGGAGAATTTATTATGAAGACTACTCTGATTATTATGGCAGCAGGAATCGGTTCAAGATTTGGAACAGGAATCAAGCAGCTCGCCAAGATGTCTCCGAATGGGGAGATCATTATGGATTACTCTATTTATGATGCAAAAGAAGCTGGTTTTGACAAGGTTGTATTTATTATCAGAAAAGATATTGAAGAAGAATTCCGTTCTGTAATCGGGAATCGTATCGGAGATCAGATCGAGGTGGAATATGTATATCAGGATCTTGCAGATATTCCAGCTGGTTTTGAAGTTCCGGAGGGACGTACCAAACCTTGGGGAACTGGTCAGGCAGTCCTGTGTTGTAAAGATGTAGTAAAAGAACCGTTTGTGATCATCAATGCAGATGATTATTATGGAAAGGAAGCGTTTAAGCTTCTCCATGATTACTTGATTGCGCACGCAGAGACAGCAGATAAGATGCAGATGGGAATGGCTGGTTTTATTCTGAAGAATACGGTTAGTGAAAATGGAACAGTTACCCGCGGCGTATGTGTGGTAGATGAAAATGGAATGCTTGAACAGATCCATGAGACGACTGGAATCAGTATCCAGGCTGACGGGGTACACTGCGACAGCGAAGCGGTTCAGAAATGGATCACACCAGATTCTAATGTATCCATGAATATGTGGGCTGGCTATCCGGATTTCATTCAGGTTCTGGATGAGAGATTCGCAGAATTTTTAAAAGATGAAGCAGGAGATCCTTTGAAAAAAGAATATCTTCTTCCAAATATTGTAGGAGATCTTTTAAAAGAAGGAAATGTGGATGTAAAGGTTCTGGAAACACACGATAAATGGATCGGTATTACTTATAAAGAAGATACAGAACTTGCACAGGCCGGATTCAAGAAGATGACAGAAGATGGCGTTTATCCGGAAAAATTGTGGAATTAAAGAACAGAAGAGGAAAAAAACTATGAGTGAGTTGAAACAGTTAGAAATGCAAAAAGATGATGAGATGGAGATTGATCTCGGAGAAATTTTTCATTTGCTGATGAATAAATTGTGGATAATTGTTTTGTGTTTTATCATAGGAGCGACACTTGCGTTTGGTGGTACGAAACTGCTGATCACACCGAAATATTCCGCTTCCTCAATGATTTATATCTTAACAAAAACAACAAGTGTGACATCCCTTGCAGATATTCAGATGGGTACGCAGCTTACAGCAGACTTTGAGATTTTGGCAACGAGCCGTCCTGTTCTCGAAGAAGTAATTGAAAAATTAAATCTGGATTATACATATGAAGAGTTAAAAAGTATGATTCAGACAGATAATCAGACAGATACCCGTATTTTGAGATTTACTGTTTTGGATGCAAACGCTAAAGAAGCAAAGAAAATTGCAAATGAACTTGCGGATGTGACAGCTGAGAGAGTGGCATATGTAATGTCCAGTGACAAGCCGAAGGTTGTTGAAGAAGCTGTTGTGCCAAAATATCCTTCTTCACCGAATACTAAGAAGAATACTGCAATGGGTGGACTTGCATTTGCGTTTGTGGCAGCTACTGTTATTGTACTTCGTTATCTCATGAATGATACAATTCAGACAGAAGAAGATATTAAAAAATATCTTGGACTTCATATGCTTGCAGCGATTCCGACAGAAAAGAGGGAATCGATTTGAAAGACAGGACAAGAAAGATTATTGTTGCGGTGTTGCTTGTGATAGCAGTCTGCTGTGCAGGTTATCTGATTTGGTATTACGCCACGGCGGCAAAGACGAAGCAGTCGTATGATGATGCAAAAAAGCTGGCAACGGAAAATGTGAAACCGTCAAAAACAGATAGTGATGACGGAGAGCAGACAAAGCCGGAGATACCGGTTGATTTTACTGCTCTTCAGGAAAAAAATCCGGACATTTACGCATGGATTAAGATTGATGGAACAACCGTTGATTATCCGGTTTGCCAGAATAATGAGGATGATAATTATTATCTATCTCATACCTGGGAACGGGTAGAAGCGGCGGATGGTGCTATTTTTACACAGGCATGCAACAGTAAGAATTTTACAGATTTCAATACGGTTATTTACGGACATCAGATGGGTGAGGGTGTAGATACCATGTTTCATACACTGGATCGTTATCTGGAAGAAGGATATATTGAAAAATATCCAAATGTGATCATTTATACACCAGATCATGTTCTGACTTACCGGATTTTTGCGGCAGTTATTTATGATGACCGTCATCTGATCAACTCTTTCAATTATGTAATGGATGACCAGAGACAGGCTTTCCTGGATTCACTTCAGGATTCCAGAGACCTGAGAAGCCGTTACAGTGATATCGAAAGCGTAGGAACAGAAGACCGGATCCTGTCGCTCAGTACCTGTGTGACGGGAGAATCAAACCATAGACTTCTTGTGGAGGCGGTTCTGACAAATGAAGAATAGAAATCTGGTAATCGTGATACTTGCAGTTATCTGCGCAGGGCTGTTGGCAGGTGTCGTTTATACGGTTACAAAAGGGAAAAGCGGTACGCAGAAAAAACAGGAGGCATCGGCAGAAGCGGGTGCAGACGAAACGGAATCACAGTCCGGAATCATCGAAGAAGACGGAAAGAAATACAAACTCAACCCGGATATCAAGACCGTTCTGTTCATGGGTGTTGACAAGGAAGAAAAAGCAGATCTTGGTAATAACCCGGGAGAAAACGGACAGAGCGACAGCCTGAATCTTCTGGTCCTTAATAAAGAAGAGAAGACGGCACAGATCATTCAGATTTCCAGAGATTCTATGGTGGGAATCGATATTTATGATGTGACAGGTAACAGGCTGATGACGGAAAATGGGCAGATCGCACTTCAGTACGCATATGGGGACGGGGCAGAAGAGAGCTGCCGTCTGACATCTGAGAAGGTATCAGAACTTATGTATGGCGTGAATGTGGATTCTTATTTTTCACTGACGCTGGAGGGGCTGGTTGCAGCAACTGATGCGGTTGGAGGAATTACTCTTACCGTGCCAGAAGATTATACAGCTGTTGATCCTGCATTTGAAAAAGGTGCAGAAGTTACTCTTAATGGGGAACTTGCTGAAAAATATGTCCGTAAAAGAGATATTGAAGTCCTTGACAGTAACAATCAGCGCATGGAACGTCAGTCACAGTTTATGGATGCTCTGATCGAGAAGATGCAGAGTATTCAAAGCGAAACAGAGTATCTTTCTCTGTACCAGAAATTGGAGGATTATATGACAACAAACATGACTGCGGATGAGATGGAAGAGCTGACAGATTATAAGATTGCAGAGGACACCGTGAAAGTTCCGGGTGAGATTATTGAGAAAGACGGACATGCGCAGTATCTGGTAGACAATAAAGAATTAAAAAAAATAATATTAAAAATGTTTTACAAAATAATGTAATTGTAGTATAGTATAGCTTGATATAGCGAATATCAAATAAACTATGTGAGGAGGTCAAAGAAAATGAAGTCAAGAATCTTAAAGACAGTTGGTCTTATTGCAGCTATGGTATCCTGCATCGGAATGACGGCATTTGCAGCACCAAGTCCGGCAGCTTCTACAGTTGTTACAGCTGTAAGCAGCGCAACAGATACAGATGGTAATGCAGTGAATGTTTCTATCACATCTGAGATCCCGACAGAATACACACAGGCAGTTGCAGACATTAAGACTGAAGCAAAATTGAAAGAAGTAATTGGGAGCGATTTTAATGCGAATATGACAGTTGCTGATGTTAAGGAAGTTACAGCGCCGGAAGGAGCTAAATTCCCACTTAAGATCACATTCGTAATGAAAGGCGTAACAGCTTCTTCTAAAGTTCAGATTCTGCATTACAATAGATCAGCATCAGCTTGGGAGAAGATTGATACAACTGTTGCAGATGGAACAGTAACAGGTACATTTAGTTCACTGTCACCGGTTGCATTTGTTGTTGACAAGACAACTCTTACATCCGCTACAGGAACAGCTACTTCACCGGCTACAAGCGCAACAGCTGTATCAGCAGTTGCAGTACTTGGACTGGCAGCAGTAGCAGCAGCATTCGGTCTTAAAAAGAAAGCTGTTAGATAATACAAACATATGTTGAAAACGCTTCTTTGTGGCGGGAGTCACCGTGAGGGGCGTTTTCTTTTTGACAGGAGAGATACGTTTTGATGTTGGTAGATATTCATTGTCATATTCTTCCGGGAGTAGATGATGGAGCACCGGATATGGAGACTTCCAGAGCAATGATACGGGATGCCTATGAGCAGGGAGTACGTTATATCATTGCGACTCCGCATTACAGACCGGAGATGTTTGAGCCTTCCATGAAAAAGGTGATCCGAGTATACCATGAACTTCGCGATTATGCTGAAGAAGTTGGAATTGGACTGAGGCTTGGCTGCGAGTATTACCGGAATGAGCAGATGATCCGGCATCTTGATAAGAAGCTTCGGCCGACGATGCTTGGAAGCAGATATGTTTTGACAGAGTTTTCAACCAATGACAGTTTTGTCACGGTCCGTAATTACATTTATGAGCTAATCACCAAGGGATATCGACCGATCGTTGCACATGTTGAAAGGTATTTTTGCTGTCAGGAACCGGAGAGAATCCAGGAACTGAAAAAACTTGGAGCACAGATCCAGATAAATGCAGATTCCGTATTGGGATATGAAGGACATACGATTAAAAAGTTCTGTGCCGGCCTGATGAAAGATGATCTTGTGGATTTTATAGGATCAGATGCACACAATCTGGAGGGGCGGAAGATGAACCTCGGGAAGTGTGCCACTTACGTCAGAAAAAAGATGGGACAGGATTATGCGGAAGAGATTTTTGTAGATAATCCAAGACGGATATGGAAGAGCAGATAAAGAGATTCAGATAGCCCCGCGTGGGGAAGAAAGCAGGTGTTTTGTTGAAAAAGGTTAATTTATCGATTGAAAAGAAAAGCTACGGGGTGCGTGAATCAATCCGGACATTGCGTACCAATCTGCAGTTTTGCGGAGATGATAAAAGAGTCATTCTTGTAACAAGCTGTGTGCCGAGAGAGGGGAAAAGCTCTGTTTCTGTTGCGCTGGCAGAATCAATTGCAGACATGGGAAAATCTGTTATTCTTGTTGATGCGGATATTAGGAATTCTGTTATGGCATCGAAACTTCAGATTACCGGTGCAGATAAAGGGCTGTCACACTTCCTCTCCGGACAGTGTGTGCTTGCAGATGTGATTATGGCGACAAATATTCCGAAATTTCATATTCTTCTTTCTGGACCGGAGGCTCCGAATCCGACAGAGCTTCTGGAATCCAAACGTTTTACCGGTATGCTGGAGTCCATGAAGAATGTCTATGATTATATTATCATTGACTGTCCGCCGCTTGGTCTTGTTATTGATGCGGCAATCATCGGACATCAGAGTGATGGCGCGATCATTGTTGTCGAAGCAGGTAAGACCAAATACCGTTTGGTGCAGAATGTAAAAGACCAGCTGGAAAATTCGGGAGTGTCCGTTCTTGGTGTTGTCCTTAACAAGGTAGAGCGTAAGAACCAGAAGGGATATTATAACAAATATTATGGCTCACAGAAGTATGAGGGCTATTATGGACACAATGAAGAAACAAAAAATGCATAAAAGTGAAAATAACACTTGCAATTGTTAAAAGTTTCTGTTAAAATAATTATTGTTGTGAGTCTGCAAGATTTGTAAGCAGACATTTCAGATCGTTAGGAGGTGCAATCATGGCTAAATGTGCTATTTGTGAAAAGGGTGCTCATTTCGGAAATAACGTAAGTCACTCTCATAGAAGATCATCTAAGATGTGGAAATCTAACGTAAAATCCGTTAGAGTTAAAACGGAAAACGGCGGAACACAGAAAATGTACGTATGTACAAGCTGCCTGAAATCCGGACGCGTTGAAAGAGCTTAATCTGAGCGGAATGATGAGAACCGAAGCTTTTAAGCTTCGGTTTTTTGCGTATACGATGAGCCAAATACGGAGCTGTCCAGATTTGTGCTCGCACAAAAATCTGATTGGATCTGTATTTGGCGAATGTACGACAGTGAACTGTTAAGTGAGCTGCCGTATAATCAGGCAGGTGTCAGCATGCCTGATTATCGGGCTGCATTGGTTGTAAAAGCATTGGAAATAGAGTATAATATTTTCAACGTTTAAAAATAGATTTATTGATATGAATTTTGAGAATTGGAGGATGGCATATGAAGGGAAGTATGAGTACTGATTTAGGAATCATCACGATCGATCCGGAAGTGATCGCAAAATATGCAGGATCTGTAGCAGTTGAATGTTTTGGAATTGTCGGTATGGCAGCTGTCAGCATGAAAGATGGTCTGGTAAAACTTTTGAAAAAAGAAAGCCTTACAAAGGGAATCCAGGTCGGAATCTCTGATGAGAATAAGATTACACTTAATTTTCATGTGGTCGTAGCTTACGGAGTAAGTATTTCAGCAGTAACAGACAATCTGATCAGCAACGTGAAGTATAAAGTTGAAGAATTTACAGGTATGAGCGTCGATAAGATCAACATCTATATCGAAGGCGTCCGCGTGATCGATTAATTAAGGAGGAACTTGTTGTGGCAACAAAGAGTATCGATGTAGAACTGCTTGCGAAGATGTTTCTTGCAGGCGCACAGAATATAGAAGCAAAAAAGGAATATATCAATGAACTGAACGTGTTCCCTGTACCGGATGGTGATACAGGAACCAATATGTCTATGACAATTATGGCGGCAGCGAAAGAAGTAACTGCACTGGAAGGCATGGATATGGCTTCTCTTGCGAAGGCAATTTCATCCGGTTCTCTCCGTGGTGCAAGAGGTAACTCCGGTGTTATTCTATCCCAGCTGCTCCGCGGATTCACAAAATCCATCAAGACGGAAAGCGAAATTGATGTACCTGCACTTGCAAGAGCAGCAGTACGTGCAAAAGAGACAGCATATAAGGCTGTTATGAAGCCGAAAGAAGGTACGATTCTTACCGTTGCAAAAGGGGTGGCTGAAAAGGCTCAGACACTTGCAGAGGAGACAGATGATCTGGAAGAATTTCTCCCGAAGCTGATTGAAGAGGCAGAGACTGTTCTGGCAAAGACTCCGGATATGCTTCCTGTATTAAAAGAGGCAGGTGTTGTAGATTCCGGCGGACAGGGACTTCTGGAAGTACTGCGCGGGGCATATGATGCATTCCTCGGTAAAGAGATTGACTACAGCGCACTTGCACCAACTCCTCAGGCTGTTAATGCAACAAAGGTTGAAACTGAGGGTACAGTGGATATCAAATTTGGATACTGTACCGAATTTATTATTCTTCTGGATAAAGAATTTACAGAAAAGGATGAAATAGAATTTAAGGCTTATCTGGAATCCATTGGTGATTCTATCGTATGTGTAGCAGATGAAGACGTTGTTAAGATACATGTTCATACGAACGATCCGGGACTTGCAATCCAGAAAGCACTTACTTATGGACAGTTATCCCGTATGAAGATTGATAATATGCGTGAAGAGCATCAGGAAAAGCTGATCAAAGATGCAGAAAAGCTTGCAGCAGCCCAGAAAGAGAAAGAAAAAGCCAAAGAGCCACGTAAAAAGGTCGGATTTATTGCTGTTTCGATCGGAGAAGGATTAAATGAAATCTTCAAAGAACTTGGCGTGGACTACATTATCGAGGGTGGTCAGACCATGAACCCGAGTACGGAGGATATGCTGACAGCGATCGATCATGTAAATGCAGACTATATTTACGTTCTTCCGAATAATAAGAATATCGTAATGGCTGCAAATCAGGCGCGTGATCTGACAGAAGACAAGGATATTATCGTAATTCCGACAAAGACCGTTCCGCAGGGAATCACAGCAGTTCTGAATTACAATGCAGAAGAAGATGTGGATACAAATGAAGAGACGATGCTGGAAGCGATCAAATGTGTAAAGACAGGTCAGGTGACTTATGCTGTCCGTGATACCCACATCGATGATAAGGAAATCCATGAAGGTGATATCATGGGAATTGGTGATGCAGGTATCCTTGCAGTTGGCAAGTCTGTCGATGGTACTACAAAGGACATGCTGGCACAGCTGGTAAATGATGATTCTGAACTGATCAGTCTCTATTATGGAGAAGAAGTTTCCGAAGAAGAAGCAGAAAAGCTGACAGCAGAGATTGAAGAATTATATCCGGATATGGACGTAGATGCACACATGGGCGGACAGCCGATTTATTACTATGTGTTGGCGGTAGAATAGGCTTATGAATGAGCAGTCAGAAATCCGTAACCTGAAAGGAATCGGGGCAAAAACCGAGGAACTGTTTCACAAGATGGGAATTTTTACCATCGGCGATCTGCTCCGTTATTATCCCAGAGGATATGATGTATATGAAGAGCCGGTAAGCGTAGGAGAGTTGGAAGAAGGAAAGATCAGCACGGTAAAAGGTGTGATATACGGAAGAGTACAGGTTGGAGGAGGAAAGCGTATGCAGATTACGACAGCATACGTAAAAGATCTGACTGGTACTTTGAAGGTGATCTGGTTTCGTATGCCATTTCTGCGTAATACATTGAAGCAGGGAATGCCGGTTATCATAAGAGGACGGGTAGTTTCAAAAAAGGATCAGCTGATTATGGAGCATCCAGAGTTATTTTCACCACCGGATAGTTACGATAAAAAGTGTGGAACTCTTCAGCCAATTTATCCGTTAACTGCCGGTATGACGAACAATGCGGTAGCAAAAGCGGTTAAAGGTGCGATGGAATATCTGGATCTCGTCTCTGATGATCTACCGAAAGATCTGCGCCTTCGATATCATCTGGCTGAGTATAACTATGCGATCCGCGGGATACATTTTCCACTGGATAAGGCAGAATTCTACCATGCAAGAGAGAGACTTGTATTTGAAGAATTTTTAGTTTTCGTGCTTGCTCTTCGCAGGACGAGGGAGCGAAATGAGCGTGCCGAAAACGGATTTGTGATAAAAAGGCGGTCGGAAATCGACCGCTTTCTTGCAAATCTGCCATATGAACTGACCGGAGCGCAGAAGAGAGTCTGGGAACAGATTCAGGAAGAGATGTGCGGAAAGCTAGTGATGTCACGCCTGATCCAGGGGGATGTTGGCTCTGGTAAGACAATAGTAGCGCTTCTGGCTCTTCTTCTGGCGGCACTGAACGGTTATCAGGGCGCAATGATGGCTCCGACAGAAGTTCTGGCCAAGCAGCATTACGAATCAATCATAGAGATGCTGGAAAAGTATCAGATTCCGGTGAAAACCGAGCTCTTGACCGGGTCGATGACAGCAAAGGAAAAAAGGGAAGCTTATCAGAGGATTGCTGCGGGAGAAGTGCAGATTGTTCTGGGAACCCATGCACTGATCCAGGAGAAGGTGGAATACCAGAATCTGGCACTTGTTGTTACCGATGAGCAGCACCGATTTGGTGTCCGTCAGAGAGAGGCACTTGCCGGGAAAGGACAAATTCCTCATATTCTTGTAATGAGTGCGACACCGATTCCTCGAACACTGGCAATCATTTTATATGGAGATCTGGATATTTCGGTGATTGATGAACTTCCGGCAAACCGTCTGCCAATCAAGAACTGTGTGGTGGATACCAGTTACCGACCGACTGCTTACCGCTTTATGCAGAAGCAGGTCGCCGAAGGAAGACAGTGCTATGTGATTTGTCCGATGGTAGAAGAGAGCGAGGCAATGGACGCAGAGAATGTTCTTGACTATGCGCAGCTTCTGCAAAGTGAGATGGGTGACAAGATCCGGATCGCTGCGCTTCATGGGCGGATGAAACAGGCAGAAAAAGACGAGATCATGGGAGCATTTGCAAAGAATGAGATCCAGGTCCTGGTGTCGACAACAGTTATCGAGGTTGGTATCAATGTGCCGAATGCTACGGTGATCATGGTGGAGAATGCTGAGCGTTTTGGGCTGGCGCAGCTTCATCAGCTTCGCGGGCGCGTAGGACGTGGCAGACACCAGTCCTATTGTATTTTTATGAGTGGTTCGAAGGCGAAAGAGACAAAAAAACGACTTGAGATCCTGAACAAATCCAATGATGGATTTTTTATTGCGAATGAAGATCTGAAGCTTCGGGGACCAGGAGATCTTTTTGGAATCCGGCAAAGCGGATTAATGGATTTCCGGATCGGAGATGTGTTCCAGGATTCGGAGCTTCTGAAAAAAGCAGGAGAAGCATCGGGGGAAATCCTGAGGGAAGATCCACTGTTAGAAGGCGAAAAATATAAACTGCTTGGTGAAAAGCTTGCGGCATACATTTCGGGAAACAATCTGGAAACGACGTTGTAGATAAAAAGATAGTGGGCAAATTGTTCTGCCCACTATCTTTTTATTCATAAAACCAGTAAATAATAAATTTGTTAAGGGATGCTTCTTCACTGTATGAATAAGAAACCTGCCAAAGCCCATATAGCTCACCCAGGTATCCTGCACCTTCTTCCATGAGGGTTTCGTGCATTTCATCCACGACCTCCTGATAGACTGCATCATCTGACATTTTAAATATCGTATAAGCCTCCTGGCTCTCAATCGATCTGGCGATCACTTCTCGCAACATACCAGGCTCATAGGTATCATAATACATGCCGTTCAGCTGATAATAGTTCAGATTTTCAGACTGACATGACGGATATACATAGTCCGTGCTGATCATATGTGTTTTTTCTAGCTCTTTTTCACTGCAGCAGAGATAATCGTAAGCAATCAGGTTCGGTATCTGATAGCCATTATCTTCGCCGAGAAAAATCGGATCTCCCCAGGTTGCATCTACATAATAATACTGACCATTGCACTGAACAATATTCCATGCATGGTCTGCGACGCCTCCATTTGGATCTGTAGTCTGTCCGGTTACATAGATACAGTAAATACCCAGTTGTTGCAGCAGATACTGGCAGCTTTTTGCATAGCCGGCACAAACCGATCTTTTTCCGACAAGAGCACTGTAAATATTCTGGTTATCCGGTGCATCAAGATCATAATCTACGTTATCTATGAGATAGGTGTAAATGTATTTTATCTTTTCGTATTCATCTGAAAGGTCTGAAATGCCAGAAAGACAGGTGGTTCTTGCCGATTCAATCTCCTGATTCCGTTGTTCTTTTTCTTCTCCCTCATAAAGATAATTGGGTTCTATTACTACATATTGGCTCTGTCCTTCAGACTGAGAATATTCTGTGGAAGTTGCATTTCCATCACACCAGAAAATTTCCGGCCTGTCATTTAACACATTCTGAAATACTTCATTTGCAGTATTCGCGTTGCTGCAATGCAGATAAATTTCTTTTTTATTTTCCTGGATACCCTGAAGAATTTCCCGGTAAACCGTTTGCTCTTCATCAGAAAGCTGTTCATAGTAGAATTCTCCGGTAACCTCTGCATCCGTAATTTTTTCCTGTTCATAAGGGACTTCTTCCGGCGCGGAACTCTCTGCTTTCGGAGTGGCTGACATTTGTCTGCCGATCAGGATTCCTCCGGATATAAGACAGAGACAGCCAAGTCCCAAAAGAATGAACGAAAAAAATTTCCCTGTTTGATGCATCTTTTTTCGCATAATCTATTTAATTCCTCCAAATACTCATCTGTATGTTTCATCATAACATACCCTTCATTTTTGCACAACACGGACATTTTTTACATATAATGTTTCTGACAGTATAAAAAGCCTTGAGGATATCAGCTATGAGATTTTTGAAAGCCATGCAGACTTCTGATCGGGGGAATTTGCAGATACAGATTACTTCGTCTATTGATTCTTTTCCTGTTCCAGATGCGTCAATCCGTATTTCCTATACAGGTATTCCTGAAAACACACTGGAAGAACTGACAACCGATAGCTCCGGACAAAGTGAAACCATTGAGCTTGACGCACCGCCTGTGGAGTATAGCCTGGATGTAACAAATGAAGAACAGCCATATGCGGAATATACCCTGGAAGTAAACGCTCCGGGATTCGAGTCGGTCAACATCGCAGGAACGGAAATACTGGCCGGTGTGACGGCAATTCAAAAGATTCGTCTGCGTCCACTTGTCACGGAAGACCAGACTCCGGATATCTTTGTGATTCCTGCACATACTCTGTACGGTGTGTATCCGCCGAAAATCCCGGAAAACGAGATCAAGCCGGTAAACGAAACTGGTGAGATTGTGCTAAGCAGAGTTGTCGTGCCGGAATACATTGTTGTTCACAATGGCTCACCACGCGATTCTACCGCACAGAATTATTATGTAAAATATAAAGATTATATCAAAAATGTTGCTTCCAGTGAAATCTATGCAACCTGGCCGGAAAATACGATCCGGGCAAATGTACTGGCAATCATGTCTTTTACGCTGAACCGGGTTTACACCGAATGGTATCGCAATCAGGGCTATGATTTCACAATTACATCTTCTACGGCTTTTGATCACAAATGGATTCCGGAACGAAATGTTTTTGACTCCATTTCTACAGTGGTGGACGAACTGTTTGCAGATTATCTTTCCAGACCGAATGTAAGGCAGCCGATTCTGACACAATACTGTGACGGAAGACAGGTTCAGTGTCCGAACTGGATGACCCAATGGGGTTCTAAAGCACTTGGTGATCAGGGGTATTCTCCGTCGGAAATCCTCCGCTATTATTACGGAGATGATATTTACATCAATACCGCTGAAGAAATTTCAGGCATTCCGTCTTCATGGCCAGGGTATACCCTTTCCCAGGGCTCTTCTGGTACAAAAGTCCGGCAAATGCAGGAACAGCTAAATGTCATTGCCGGTGCATACCCGGCAATTCCGAAAATCACAGTTGACGGTATTTATGGTCCGGCAACAGCATCGTCCGTCAGAAAATTTCAGTCGGTGTTCGGGCTTCCGGTAACCGGAACTGTTGATTACCGTACATGGTATAAAATTTCCGAAATTTATGTAGGTGTATCCAGAATTGCAGAATTGTCCTGACTTGGATTTTATATTATGATCTAAGTTTTCTCCCAAAGTCTGCTTTTATGCAAAGAATACCAAATGTGTCATGCTTCAGTTTAAAATGTTTCATACTCATCTGGTGCAGATTACTGCAAAATAAAAAATGCTAAAATTAACAAAACCTCCCAGTGTAATCTGAATTTATTCTCCATATACTAGGAGCGTAACACAAAACAAAATGTTACAAAAAAGGAGGAAATGAATATGGCAAGTCGTTCATCAAACAGAGCAGCCGTGCCAGAAGCAAAAGGTGCACTGGACAAATTTAAATACGAGGTTGCAAGCGAACTGGGAGTACCGTTATCAGATGGGTACAACGGAGACTTAACTTCAAGACAGAACGGATCTGTCGGAGGTTATATGGTCAAGAAAATGATCGAAGAACAGGAAAAACAGATGTCCGGTCGATAGGGACAGTCAGTGAAGGTATCACAGGCATTTCTGCCGGATACAAAAAGGGAATGTCTGATAAACAGGCACTCCCTTTTTCTCTGATCACTAAGCTGGAAATCGGACTTGAACCGACGACCCCTTCATTACGAGTGAAGTGCTCTACCGACTGAGCTATTCCAGCATTCGTACTGCTTTTGCAGTCACGAATTATATTATATCAAATTTTTGAATAAAAGCAACTCTTTTTTAAAAAAATTACACTTTAAAATAAACATAAAAAATAGGTATTGAAATCTGTAACCAGATATGGTAAACTTTTTACAATTTGAGAAAGTGTGGGCGCTCTGGAATTGAAAAGACTCCAAGAGTGCCCCTTTTTTGAGAATAAAAGAGTATTACGAAGGGATAAGGTGAACATATGAAAGCGTTTCTAATTTTAGAAGACGGAACTGTGTTTGAAGGCACAAGCATCGGCTCAACAAAAGATATGATTAGTGAGATTGTATTCAATACTTCAATGACTGGATACTTAGAGGTGCTGACAGACCCTTCTTACGCCGGACAGGCCGTTGTCATGACATATCCGCTGATCGGAAACTATGGTATTACACCGGATATGGAGTCCAAGAAGGCGTGGCCGGATGGTTATATTGTAAGAGAATTGTCCAGAATGCCAAGCAACTTCCGTTGTGAAGGTACAATTCAGGATTTCCTGAAAGAACAGGATATTCCGGGAATTGCAGGAATTGATACCAGAGCACTTACCAAAATCCTCCGCGAAAAGGGTACAATGAATGGTATGATCACAACGAATGAAAATTACAATCTGGACGAGGTACTTCCGAAACTTCATGCATACAAAGTAGGAGATGTAGTTTCCAAAGTAACTTGCAGTGAAAAATATGTATTAGAAGGCAATGGACCAAAAGTTGCATTGATGGACTTTGGTGCTAAGAACAACATTGCAAGATCTTTAAATGATCGTGGATGTGAAGTTACCGTTTACCCGGCAAATACACCTGCAGAAGAGATCATTTCCGCAAATCCGGACGGTATCATGCTGTCGAACGGACCTGGCGATCCGGCGGATTGCACTTCCATTATTAAAGAAATCAGAAAATTATACGACTCAGATATCCCGATCTTTGCAATCTGTCTGGGACATCAGCTGATGGCACTCGCCAACGGTGGTAAGACCTATAAGTTGAAATACGGACACAGGGGCGGGAACCATCCGGTAAAAGATCTGCAGACAGGAAGAGTTTATATTTCTTCCCAGAACCATGGGTATGCTGTAGATGCTGATAGTATTCCGGAAAGCGTTGCAGTACCTGCATTTGTGAACGTCAATGACAAGACAAACGAAGGAATGTCATACGTTGGAAAGAATATTTTTACAGTACAGTTCCATCCGGAAGCTTGCCCGGGACCACAGGATTCTGGTTACTTGTTTGACAGATTTATGGATATGATGGGAGGAACAAAATAATGCCAAGAAATAAAGACATAAAGAAAGTATTAGTTATTGGTTCCGGTCCAATCGTAATCGGACAGGCAGCAGAATTTGACTATGCCGGAACACAGGCATGCCGTTCACTGAAGGAAGAAGGACTTGAAGTTGTACTTCTGAATTCGAATCCGGCAACGATCATGACAGACAAAGATATTGCAGACCGCGTTTATATCGAACCACTTACGGTAGAAGTTGTAGAACAGCTGATCCTTAAAGAAAAACCGGACAGCGTACTTCCTACCCTTGGAGGCCAGGCCGGACTGAACCTTGCAATGGAGCTGGAAGAAGCAGGATTCCTTAAGGAACATAATGTGAGACTGATCGGTACAACGGCGGAAACCATCAAGAAAGCAGAAGACCGTCTGGAATTTAAAGATACCATGGAAAAGATCGGTGAGCCGGTTGCAGCTTCACTGGTCGTTGAAAATATAGAAGATGGTGTCGCGTTTGCAGATAAGATCGGATATCCTGTTGTTCTTCGTCCGGCATATACCCTCGGCGGAAGCGGTGGTGGTATCGCACATGATCAGGAACAATTGGAAGAAATCCTTGAGAACGGACTCCGTCTGTCACGTGTAGGACAGGTTCTTGTAGAACGCTGCATTGCAGGATGGAAAGAAATCGAGTACGAAGTAATGCGAGATAGTGCTGGAAACTGTATTACTGTATGTAATATGGAAAATATTGATCCGGTCGGAGTTCATACCGGTGACAGTATCGTTGTTGCACCTTCCCAGACTCTTGGAGATAAAGAATATCAGATGCTGCGTACTTCGGCACTGAATATCATTACAGAACTGAATATTACTGGTGGATGTAACGTACAATACGCATTAAATCCAGACTCTTTTGAATATTGTGTAATTGAGGTAAACCCGCGTGTAAGCCGTTCTTCTGCACTGGCTTCCAAAGCGACAGGATACCCGATCGCAAAAGTTGCTGCAAAGATTGCCCTTGGATATACACTGGACGAGATCAAGAATGCAGTTACAAAGAAAACTTATGCAAGTTTCGAGCCAATGCTTGACTACTGTGTTGTTAAGATGCCAAGACTTCCATTCGATAAATTTATCAGTGCAAAGAGAACATTGACGACACAGATGAAGGCTACCGGAGAAGTTATGAGTATTTGCGATAACTTTGAAGGAGCTCTTATGAAAGCGATCCGTTCTCTGGAGCAGCATGTAGACTGCCTGCTTTCTTATGATTTTTCAGCGCTTTCCAAAGAAGAAATTCTGGAAAAACTGGAAATCGTAGATGACCGCAGAATCTGGATGATCGCAGAAGCAGTCCGTAAAGGAATTTCATATGATGAGATCCATGCAATCACAAAGATCGACAAATGGTTCATCGACAAGATTGCGATCCTTGTTGAGATGGAACAGGCTCTGAAGACACAGGAACTCACGCCGGAACTTCTGAAAGAAGCAAAACGTATTGAATTTCCGGATAATGTTATTGCACGCCTGACTGGAAAAGATGAGAGAGAAATCCACAATATGCGTCATGCGAACGGAATCGTTGCAGCATACAAGATGGTTGATACCTGTGCGGCTGAGTTCGCGGCAGAGACCCCATATTATTATTCTGTATTCGGAAGCCAGAACGAAGTAGAAGAGACTTCCGGCAAAAAGAAAGTTCTAGTACTTGGATCAGGACCGATCCGTATCGGACAGGGTATCGAGTTCGACTTCTGTTCTGTACATTGTACATGGGCATTTGCAAAAGAAGGATACGAGACTATTATCGTAAATAACAACCCGGAAACTGTAAGTACCGATTTTGATATCGCAGATAAGCTGTATTTCGAACCACTTACTCCGGAAGATGTAGAGAGCATTGTAGACCTGGAAAAACCGGACGGAGCAGTTGTTCAGTTTGGTGGACAGACTGCGATCAAATTAACAGAATCCCTGATGAAGATGGGAGTGCCGATTCTTGGAACTTCCGCAGAAGATGTAGATGCCGCAGAGGACAGAGAGCTCTTTGACGAGATCCTTGCACAGTGCAATATTCCACGTCCGAAGGGAGATACAGTATTTACCGCTGAAGAAGCAAAAGAGGTTGCCAACCGTCTCGGATATCCGGTACTGGTTCGTCCTTCTTATGTACTTGGCGGACAGGGAATGCAGATTGCAATCAACGATCATGATATTGATGAATTTATCGGAATCATCAACCGTATTGCACAGGATCACCCGATTCTGGTTGATAAATATCTGGTCGGTAAAGAAATTGAGGTCGATGCAGTATGTGACGGAACAGACATTCTGATCCCTGGTATTATGGAACATATTGAGCGTGCCGGAATCCATTCTGGTGACAGTATTTCTGTATATCCTGCGCAGAGCATTTCGGAAGTGACAAAGCGTAAAATTGAAGAATATACAAAGCGTCTTGCAAAAGCTCTTCACGTAATTGGTATGATCAATATCCAGTTTATCGTATGTGGCGAAGATGTATATGTAATTGAAGTTAATCCACGTTCAAGCCGTACGGTTCCTTATATCAGTAAGGTAACAGGTATACCGATCGTTCCACTTGCAACAAGAGCGATCATTGGACACAAGATCAAAGAAATGGGTTACACACCGGGACTTCAGAAAGAAGCTGATTATATTGCAATCAAGATGCCGGTATTCTCATTTGAGAAGATCCGTGGTGCAGATATCAGCCTTGGACCGGAAATGAAGTCTACAGGTGAGTGTCTGGGAATTGCAACTACATTTAACGAGGCACTTTACAAAGCGTTCCTTGGAGCTGGAATCAACCTTCCAAAATATAAGAACATGATCATGACTGTTCGTGATGAGGATAAGGGAGAGGCTGTCGAGATCGGACGCAGATTTGAGGCACTTGGCTACCGCATCTTTGCAACACGCGGTACAGCTGATGCATTAAAAGAAGGTGGCGTAAAAGCAATTCCGGTCAATAAGATTGAGCAGGAATCACCGAACCTGATGGATCTGATCCTTGGACACGAGATCGACCTTGTAATTGATACTCCTCCGCAGGGAGCAGATCATGCACGAGATGGATTTGTAATCCGTCGTAATGCAATCGAGACAGGTGTTAATGTACTGACAGCTATGGATACGGCAAGAGCACTTGTGACAAGTCTGGAAAATACAGATATCCGTCAGCTTACACTGATTGATATTGCGAAAGTTGAATAAGATGTTATGAATACGGACAGGCAGGGATTGGATTCTCTGCCTGTTTGTGTTATGGAAAATGCAGGGACGAGACGGACGCTACAGTGGCAAAAGAATGTGAAGCTGTGTAGAGGATTTCGGATATTGGCTGGAATTGCGGGGAAGGAGTTCGGTAGTGTGAAAACTATTGTATGTGTGGATAACCGGATGGGGATTTGTTTTAATGGCAGGAGAGTGAGCCGGGACCGGATGGTGTCAGAGGATATTCTTGAGATGACGAGAGGGAATGTGCTCTGGATGGCGCCGGAGGCAGATAAGCTTTTTAAAGAAGTCTTTAAAGCAAAAGAAGAGGTATGCCGGGAAACTGGGACTGGGAAGAAAATACAGGACGCAGGGCGACTGGAGGATGAAAAAATGTGGAAGGTTGACCGGAATTTTCTGGAAAAGGCAGAAGAAGAGGATTTCTGTTTTGTTGAGGGGGAGAATCTGGCTGGATATGAGGGGAAGATTACAGAGATTGTTCTGTATAAATGGAACCGGGATTATCCGGCAGATGTATTTTTTGAGGTAGATTTAAGCAAGTGGAGACTGGAAGAGAGAAAAGATTTTTCCGGTTACTCCCATGAGAAGATTACAAAAGAAATTTACAACAGGCAGGGATTGCTATGAAGAAGAAAATTGGGAAAATGAGAGGTGTGCTGCTTCTGACGTTTGCATTGTTTCTGACAGCGTGTGGCACAGGTGGAGCAGATGCGCAAAGTGCATCATATGGAAACAGTCAGGCAGCAGTAGTTGAAAGGCAGTCGGGTAGCGGAGAAAATGAATCGACAGCAGGTGGCAGCCAGGATCCGGTGAGCGCTACATTGGATAATATTCCGGCATACAGCGGAACACCGTATGTAGTGATTGACGATAATGAACCGGATTTTACCGAAGATGAGCTGACAGATCAGTCTTATGAAAGCTACAGTGATCTGGATGAGCTGGGACGATGCGGCGTTGCCGTGTCCAACATTGGGACAGATCTGATGCCGACCGGGAAAAGAGGAAAGATTGGACAGGTGAAACCGTCCGGGTGGCAGACAATAAAATTTGACAATGTGGATGGAAAATATCTTTACAACCGTTGTCATCTGATAGGCTATCAGCTGACGGCAGAAAATGCAAACGAAAAGAATCTGATTACAGGAACCCGCTATATGAATGTGGATGGGATGCTGCCATTTGAAAATATGGTTGCCGACTACATCAAAGAGACAGATAATCATGTAATGTATCGTGTCACACCGGTATTTGAAGGGGAGAATCTGGTTGCATCCGGAGTTTTAATGGAAGCAGAATCAGTGGAGGATCATGGAGAAGGTGTGAAATTTAATGTGTATGTCTATAATGTACAGCCGGGAATTACGATTGATTATGCAACGGGAAAGGCAGTGCTTTCCGATACGGATGCGTCAGCGGGTACGGGAAAAACCAGTGGAAATACAGAGAAAAAGATGTATGTGTTGAATGAAAATACAAAGAAGTTCCATACGCCGGAGTGCTCAGGAGTAAAAGATATCAAAGAAGGAAATAAAAAAACATTTACAGGTTCAAGAGAAGAACTGACTAAAGAGGGGTATAGCCCGTGCGGGAGATGTAAACCGTAAGAGGAAAATAAAAGAAAAACTGCATATTCTGCAAAAAATATAAAACAAACGGGAGATTTTTAAACAAAATCTCCCGTTTTCTGCTATAATAGAAAACATACTTAATGAATATACATTAGAGGAAATGTGTAAAAGAAAAAGGAGGAACTTTCTCATGAATACTTATCATATGGGAACAAAATGCGTGCAGGGAGGATATACACCTGGAAATGGAGAGCCGAGACAGGTTCCGATCATTCAGTCTACGACATTCAAATACAATACAAGTGAAGATATGGGAAAATTATTTGATCTGGAGGCATCCGGATATTTCTACACCCGTCTGCAGAATCCGACTAACGACCACGTAGCGGCAAAGATCGCGGCGATGGAAGGCGGAACAGCTGCAATGTTGACTTCTTCCGGACAGGCAGCGAATTTCTTTGCTATGTTCAATATCTGTGAAGCAGGAGATCATATTGTGGCTTCCTCTTCGATTTATGGTGGAACCTTCAATCTGATCAGTGTGACAATGAAGAAAATGGGAATTGACGCAACATTTGTTTCTCCGGATGCAACAGAAGAAGAATTAAATGCGGCATTCCAGCCAAATACAAAGCTGATGTTTGGTGAGACGATTGCCAATCCGGCACTTACTGTTCTGGATATTGAGCTTTTTGCAAAGGTTGCGCATGCGCATAGTGTACCGCTGATCGTGGATAATACCTTCCCGACACCGGTCAACTGTCGTCCGATCGAATGGGGAGCAGATATTGTGACACATTCGACTACAAAATATATGGACGGACATGGAGCAGCAGTCGGTGGAGCAATCGTAGACAGTGGTAAATTTGACTGGATGGCTCATGCAGATAAATATCCCGGACTTTGCACACCGGATGAAAGCTATCATGGAATTACCTATGCTGAGAAATTCGGAAAAGAAGGCGCATTTATCACAAAATGTACTTCTCAGTTGATGCGTGATCTCGGATCGATCCAGGCACCACAGAATGCATTTATCCTGAATCTCGGACTGGAATCTCTTCATGTGCGTATGCCAAGACACGTGGAGAACGGACAGGCTGTGGCAGAATTTCTGGAGCAGCACCCAAAGGTTGCTTATGTCAATTATCCGGGACTTCCATCTAACAAATACTATGAAAGAGCAAAGAAATACATGCCAGACGGGGGCTGTGGAGTGGTATCTTTCGGATTGAAAGGTGGAAGAGAAGCTGCTTCCGTATTCATGCAGAATCTGAAGCTTGGAGCGATTGAAACCCATGTGGCAGATGCGAGAACCTGTTGCCTGAACCCGGCAACATCCACACATCGCCAGATGAATGATGAGCAGTTAAAAGAAGCAGGAGTTCCGGCAGAACTGATTCGCATCAGTCTGGGACTTGAAGATAAAGAGGATCTGATCGCAGATATTTCTGCGGCACTTGACGCAATTCAATAATCGTGTCACAATGACAGATAAAGAAATCTGATCAGACAGGAGGAAAAGAGTCATGACAAAGAAATCAGAAAGACAACCAATCAAAGCAGATAATGTAGCGGGTGGCGCAGGCTATATCCTGAAGGAAGAACTGATCAAAGGTGAACAGCTCGGCGCGTACTGCAAGATGTTCAATGAAGTAACGTTAAAACCTGGATGTGAGATCGGATATCATGAGCATCATGGAGAGACTGAGACTTACTATCTGACAAAAGGGGCAGGCATTTACAATGATAATGGCAAAGAATATCCGGTGGAAGTTGGTGATGTGACTTTCTGCGCAGACGGAAATGGACATGGCATCAAGAATGCGGGGAAAGAAGATCTTGTGTTTGTGGCGCTTATTTTGAAAGAATAGTGTGAAGAGGGACGGATCCTGGCGCAAATGATATTGATCGTCACCTATGAAACTGTCACTGGCAGTTTCATACGGATGCATGGCAACTCCGAAGCTTGTACAAAAAAGGGGATGATGTTCGTGTGAACACGGACACCACCCCTATTTTTGTGCGCTCTTAGCCACAACGATTCAATCTCATTTGCGCCGGGATCCTGTGCTGCTCAAAATTTTTAGAAATAAGAGTTGGCGATTTAGTGAATGGTCTTCTTGTGGGGATAGGAAACATTATGCAAAGAAATCCTGTATTCCTTGAAGCAGTCTCTTATTATCTTCCGGAGCCATAATGCAGAACCGGAAGTATTCCCCGCCCAGTTCTTTGAAGCTGGAGCAGTCTCTCACCATCAGACCCTGCTTGATCAGAAATTCAAACACATCCGCAGAAGTAACTCCCTCTTTTTCAATCTTTACCAGTACAAAATTCGCATAAGCAGGATACACAGTCAGCACATTGATTTTGGAGATTTCAGTGCACATTTTGTCTCGCTCGGAGAGGATCAGATCCCGTGTTTTCCGGATATACTCCTGATCCTGGAGCATTTTCTCACCAGCGTAAGCGCCGAGGCTGTTCAGACTCCATGGGTTCTGCATCAGCAGAAGATCCTGAAGAAACTGGCTGTTACTGGTTGCACCGTAGCCGAGGCGGAGACCAGGTGCGGCATAAAATTTGGATACGCCACGGAGAATCATCAGATTATCAAAACTGCTGATCAGAGACATGGAAGAAATTTCATTAATATCCGGTGCAAATTCAACGTAAGTCTCATCGATCATCAAGAAAGAGCCAGCCTCCCGGCAGCAGTCCAGAATGGTCTGGATCTCAGGCATTTTGAGAGCGGACGAAGTCGGATTGTTCGGGTTACATAATATCACCAGATCATAGCCCTTCCTGATTTCTTCGCAGAAGGCATGGATATCAAGATGGAACAGATCTGACTCTTTTAACAGGTAAGTATGGATGGAACTTCCCACCAGATCCAGTTCACGTCCATACTCGGAATAAGTTGGTCCAAGAACCAGCGTTTTTTGTGGTTTCCGTGTCTGGATCAGGAGAGAGATCAGCTCGGTAGAACCATTTCCGACGATTACATGTTCCGGTAAAATCTGGCAGTAATCGGCAATCACTTTCTTCAAAGTAGTGTAATTTCGGTCCGGATAACTACTGAGAAGATCCAGATGTGCAGCAAGATCTTTTTTCAGGTTTTTGGATAATCCAAGTGGGTTGACATTGGCTCCAAAGCAGACGATCTCGTCCACCGGTACATGATAAAATGCGGCGACAGCAGCGGTGTCACTTCCATGAAACTGCGGTTTTGCTTCCATAAATAGTATTCTCCTTTGTGTATAACAAAAATCTGTGAATTAAAAAAATCGGGTATTCCGCATTGCCTGATATGCAGAATAATGTTATAATTTATTATAATGTCTTTTTGAAAAAATGCAATGCAGAAGTAGGTGGCAAGCTTGAAGAATAAAATAAAAAAATTTTCCAAAGGAGATTTTCGAACTGTTCATCCGGAGATTGTACTGCCGGTAACGAATCTTGAGATGACGATCGGGGAAGGAGAGTCCTGCCAGGGAAGTTTCATTTTGAAGAACAGGAAAGAAGGAGATATCAGAGGACTTGTATATTCTTCTTCTTTTCGTATACATTTAGAAGAACAGGGATTTGAGGGCAACCCGGTGGAGCTCCGTTTTACTTATGATGGAAGTGGACTTGCTCCCGGGCATGTTGAACAGGGAAAGTTTACGATTGTATGTAATGGTGGAGAATTTGAGGTAAACTTTACTGCGATCATTGAAAAACCATCAGTCGAGACTTCCTGTGGAAGAGTACAGAATATCCGTGATTTTAAAAGGCTGGCGATGGAGAACTTTATTGAGGCACACCGTCTTTTCAGATCACGCGATTTTTATGACGTGATAAAGTATGAAGAGCCAAGGATAAAGGCACTTTATGATAATATTAGGAAATGGTCTCTCGGTGAGCAGGCGATGGAAGAATTTCTGGTCGGAATCAAACAGAAAGAATGTATTTTCCTGACAATGGGACGGAATCAGAGAACTTTCCGCAATTTAAAAGAAGCAACCCGTGAGATTATTCATTTTACAAAGAATACTTGGGGATTTATGCCGGTGAAGGTGCATGTGAGCGGTGATTTTATCCAGATTGGAAGGGATAACTTTACAACGGACGATTTTGTGGGAAATCTGTTTGATTTCAGTTATATCATTCATCCGGAAAAGGCTCATGCGGGAAATAATTATGGACAGATTGTTTTTGAAAGTCCGTATGAATCGCTGACCTATGAGGTAATGTTGGCCAATCACAAGGATCATGCAGAGAACAGACGTGTGGCAGATAAGACGATTGCATCAATCATAAAGGATTTCCTTGCGTGTAATGCGGAAGGAAAGAATCTGACAGCCTGGGCGGACGCAACAAGAGAAAAACTGAAGGGACTGGATATATATTCAGAAGACGGAGATGTTTATCCACTGTTTGATGCACATCTTAACCTGCTCTGTAAGGAGCCGGACAAGGCCAGTGGTATTCTGGATGATTACAATTACAGCCGTTTCTCAGTGAATAAGGATTCGGTCATTTCATCGTATTATCTGTATCTGACTGCGCTTTTGAGAAAATCAGGCAGCCAGGTTAACAAAGCAATTGAAGAACTGAATAAGGCATATATGAAAGAACCAACTTCATGGGAGCTTGTGTGTATGCTGATTGACATTGATCCGGAATATAAAAACTACAGCAAAAAATTACAGGTTCTGGAACGCCACTGCTGCAACGGTGCGAACCAGGTAATTCTGTACTGGCAGGCATACCGGTGTTTTCTGGAGAAGCCAACCTGTCTGAAAAAGCTCTCGGCATTTGAAGTACAGATTCTCAATTTTGCGCAGAAGCACGGAATTCTGACAAAGGAAATTGCGCTTTATATGGCGAACCTTGCATCCCAACAGCGGACTTATGATAAGAATCTGGATGTTGTGATGCAGAAGGTTTATCGGATTTTCCCGGATCCACAGATTCTGACAGCAATTTGTACCCATCTGATCCGTGGCAATCGGACAACACCGGAATGCTTCAAGTGGTATGCCTTGGCAGTAAAAGAAGATCTGAAGATTGCACAGCTTTTTGAATATTATATGATGACTGTGGATGACAAATATCTGGACAGACAGTTTCCAAAATCCGTATTACTTTACTTCCGACATGGAAATACACTGGAATATAAAAAAGCAGCGGTGTTGTATGCAAATCTGATTAACTGTGAGGAAGAAAGCAGTGAGCTTTACAGTGCTTACAGAGAGCAGATGGAACGGTTTGCCTGGATGCAGCTTGAGAATCGAAGGATCAATGATATTCTGCATATTATTTACAAACGCTGCTGTACTGAGCGGGATATGACACCGGAAAGAATCCGGGCAGTTTATGATATCTGCCATGCTTATGAGATTAAGACAACGGTAAAGAACATGGCGTTTGTCATGGTGATCGAGCCTGACGGAACGATCAGTCAGAAAGTACAGTACAGTGCGGATGGAGTGATTGTATATTTATACAATAAAGACGCACGGATTGTCTGGGAATCAAAAGACGGCCGCCATTACATTGATTCCATTCCATATGAGACTATGAGGATGTTCTATGAGAACCGGTATATGGAAATCTGCAAAAAATATCAGGAAGAGCATGAGGAAGAGGAACGGAAGAAAGAGAAAAAAGAACTGACCTGGGATATGCTTAGAGAGCACGGGCTGGAGATGGCAGATGAAAAAGAAGTGTTTAAAATGTGCAGTATGCGCCTGCGTGAAGAAGGTACGGAGGAGGATGATTTTCTTCTGGCATTATGCTTTGAACTGTTTCTGAAAGATCAGTATGATAAGCAGACGCTGTCTTATCTTGCTGAGTATTATTGTGGATCGACCCGTAATATGAAGAAACTCTGGCATGTGGCAAGAGATTATGATATTACAACCTACAAGCTTTCAGAAAGAATCATTACGCAGATGCTTTTCTCGGAAACTATGTTTGGTGAGGAAGAAATTTTTGCGGATTATTATGAAGGAAGAACGTATTTTCGTTTAAAGAGAGCATATCTTGCTTATGTTTCAAGAGAATATGTGGTGAACGGACGCCAGGTAAAAGGATGTATTTTTGTAATCATCGCAAATGAATACCGCAAAGAGGAAGATCTTCCGGATATCTGTAAGATCGCCCTGCTAAAATATTATTCCAGCAGGGAAGTGCATCAGGAACTGGAACCGATGCTACGGGAATTCCTGCGCGAAATGTGTGAAAAACAGCTGTATTTTTCTTTCTATTTGAAGTATCCGGAGAACTGGCTCAGAGAAGTGCAGCTTTATGATAAGACGATGATCGAATATCACGCAAAACCTGGAAGCAAAGTGGCAATTTCCTACCAGATACGGAAAGGCGAAAGTGATAATATGAATTATCAGGAAGAAATACTGCTTCCGGCATATGAAGACACTTATATCAAGAGCTTTATTTTGTTTGGTGATGAATCTCTGCGTTATTATTTTACAGAGACGAATAAGGATAAGGTGACGGTTACGGAAAAAAGTGACTATAAGCCACGTGAGGTGAGACCAATCGGAAAATTTGGAAGACTGAATGATATGACATCACTGAAGAATGAAGCACTGGCAATCGCGATGAAGGAATTTGCAACAGAAAAACAGCTTGCTGAGGATATTTTTGTTGCTTACTAAAGGAGGAAATACTTCATGACACATGGAAGTATTATAGGATATGACATCAATGCAAAGATGTGTCAGATCAGTTATTATAATGAAAAAACACAGGAACCGGAGACGGTGGATACCGGAATTGAAAAAGAGAACAATCAGATTCCTCTGGTGATGAACTATTATAAAGAGACCTGGACTTACGGAAGACAGGCAAGAAGGATGTCTACGGTAAGGGACAGTATCTGCGTGGAAGGGATCTGGGAGTGTGCGCTTGGCAATAGAAAAATTGAGGTAGACGGACAGGAATATGAAGGCGTCCAGCTGCTGGCGGATTTTGTAAAGTACACGTTGAACGGATTTGAAGAAATTGAAAGCATCACGTTTACAGTCCCGGAGAAAAACGAAGACATCCGCGTCTTGCTGAAGGGAATCGGACAGAAACTCGGAGTGGCAAAGGAAAATATTTATGTTCAGGACTACAAGGAAAGCTTCTGTCATTATATGTTTAACCAGCCGAAAGAATTATGGCAGTATGAAGCGGCACTTTTTTACTGTGACGAGGATGTGATCCGGGCATATATGTTGCGGGAACTGAAGAACAGTTCGCAGAAAAGCAGAGAAAGCTTTGTGACGGTGGACAAGGTGGCAGATGCACGTATGGAAGAACTGGAAGCAGTTTATCCGGTGCTGCATGTTGAGAAGGCAAAAGCGGCAGATGAGCATTTTAAACGTTTTATCCAGAGTGTATTCAACAAGAAGATGATCTCTTCTGTCTTTTTGACAGGAGATGGATTTGAAAATAACTGGTATCCGAATTCTCTGCGCGTTCTCTGTAACGGACGCCGTGCGTTTATGGGAAATAATCTGTACAGTAAAGGAGCGTGTTATACAGCGCAGCGCAGAAAAGAGGAACAGTCAGATGCACCAGTCTACCTGGATGAGACAAAACTGACCGAGCAGATTTCCGTGCGGATGCGCGTGAATGGAGAAGAAGGCTGGTACCCACTGGTATCCTGGGGCAATCACTGGTACGAATCAGACAGACAGTTCGAGGTGCTTCTTGGTGATACAGAGGATATTGAGATCCATGTAGATTCTCTGGTGACCGGCAGGCATCTTGTGGAGTCGGTTTCTCTGAAAGGTATGCCGGACCGGAAAAACTATGCGCTTCGTCTGAAAATTAGTACATTCTTCTCGGATGAAAAGACCTGTCATATTATTTTTGAAGATATGGGATTTGGCGAATTTTTTGCGCCATCAGGATTCCGGTTGGAGAAGATCATTGAATTAGGAGGCAGCAATGGGCAGTTTAATTCTTTGTCATAAGAAAAAGGCAAAACATCCCTATGAAATTTCGAGGATCCATACAAGGATCAGTACACTGGAAGAGCTGTGTTATTATCTGTGCAACAATCTGTATCTGATCGATTATACGATCATGAATGAGCAGCTCTGCAGATGGATCGCAGATGAACTGGAAATGCAGGATCTTGCAGTAAAGCTGGTGGAACTGATCCGGAATCATGGTTCCGTGGAGAAATTTGTGGTTCTTGTGCTACATGAATCCAGAATTTACACACCGGGTGAAATGGCACACATCCAGAATGTTCTGGAGAAACTCAAGAACCAGAAAGAAGTAGAACGTCAGAAATACAAAGCAGATAAGCTGATGGAAAGTGGAGAACTGGAATCGGCAATCCTGGTTTACATGTCGATCGTCAACGGAGAAAAGGATGATTCGGTAGATAAGCGTTTTTATGGTCGCGTGTCTGCGTGTCTTGCCGGAGCATATGGGAGAGCATTTCTGTATGAAGAGTCGGCGAGAATGTATGAGAAGGCGTATAAGATCTGTGAAGATAATAAAATGCTCGAAGGTTACCTGTATGCAAGTTCCAGATACATGCCGCAGGATGAATATCAGAAGATGGTCATGAGCAATGAAATCCTTTTGGAAATTGACAACAAACTTACAGAAAAGATAGAAAAAGTGAGAGAAAATATCAACATCGAACCGTCAAAGGAACTGTTTGAAGAATGGAAAAAAGAGTACAGAAGAGCATAGTGTACGGGAGAAAGTTCAAGGCTGTGTATTGATTTTCGGAAAATCATGTATTATACTCTCTATGTAAAAATTAAGCGGATACAACAAATAGGAGAAGACAAAACGATGAGCGAACTTGAAAGAGTAGAGACTGGTTTAGGTGAAGAATGTGGTGTATTCGGTGCCTATGATATGGATGGTGGCGATGTTGCGCCGTCAGTGTACTATGGTTTGTTTGCCCTTCAGCACAGAGGGCAGGAAAGCTGCGGAATTGCAGTGACAGATACCTATGGCAAGCGGAAAGTTCATTTCAGAAAGGGACTAGGACTAGTCAATGAAGTATTCGATGAGGAAGAACTTGGCAAATTAAAGGGAAACCTTGGCGTCGGACATGTGCGGTATTCGACAGCAGGGGGGACTCGTGCGGAAAATGCACAGCCACTGGTTCTGAATTATGTGAAAGGTACATTGGTGATTGCCCATAATGGTAATCTGACGAATGCGATCGAGCTTCGTCATGAACTGGAATATACCGGAGCAATCTTCCAGACAACGATTGATTCGGAAGTGATTGCCTATCATATTGCAAGAGAGCGTCTGAAGGTTTCAAAGGCAGAGGATGCGGTCAGGAATGCAATGAAGAAAATTGAAGGCGCATATGCACTGGTTGTATCAAGCCCGCGTAAGATGATCGGAGCGAGAGATCCATTTGGTCTCAAACCACTCTGTATCGGCAAGCGAGATAATACCTGGTTCCTGGCATCGGAAAGCTGTGCCCTTGCAGCAGTTGGTGCAGACTTTATCCGTGACGTGGAACCGGGAGAGATTGTCAGCTTTACAAAGCATGGAGTATCTTCGGACAAAAGTATGCAGATTCCACCTGAAAAGCAGGCACGTTGTATTTTTGAGTACATTTATTTTGCACGTATGGACAGCGTGATCGACAACATCAATGTATATCATGCAAGGATTGTTGCAGGAAAGGCTCTTGCACAGTCTTATCCGGTAGAGGCTGATCTGGTTGTCGGTGTGCCGGATTCCGGACTGGTTGCGGCAAAAGGATATTCGGAATATTCCGGAATCCCTTACGGTATGGCATTCCACAAGAACAGTTATGTAGGAAGAACCTTTATCAAGCCGAAACAGAGTCAGAGAGAGTCCAGTGTGAAGATCAAACTGAATGTTATTGAAGAGGTTGTACGGGGCAAGCGTATTGTTATGGTAGATGATTCCATCGTCCGTGGAACGACCTGTGCAAATATCATCAAGATGCTCAAAAAAGCAGGAGCAAAAGAAGTTCATGTAAGAATCAGTTCGCCACCGTTTTTACATCCTTGTTATTTTGGTACAGATGTACCGTCGAATGATCAGCTCATTGCTCATTCACATACAACGGAGCAGATCCGTGAAATGATCGGAGCAGATTCTCTTGGATATATGGAAATAGATAAGCTGAAAGACATGGTTGGAGATCTTGGATACTGCGATGCATGTTTTACAGGAAATTACCCGATGCGCGTTCCGGGAAAAGATATTTCCCACGCGTTTGAGTCAGAAGAATAGGGAGGATAAGACTATGGGATACGACAAGTATGTAAGTCCGCTTTCAGAGCGGTATGCCAGCAAGGAGATGCAGTATATTTTTTCTCCGGACATGAAATTTAAGACATGGAGAAAACTCTGGATCGCACTTGCAGAGACAGAAAAAGAGCTGGGGCTCAATATTACAGATGAACAGATCGCAGAACTGAAAGAGCATGCAGAGGATATCAATTACGATGTCGCAAAAGCGCGTGAAAAAGTAGTGCGCCATGATGTGATGTCTCATGTATATGCATATGGACAGCAGTGCCCGAAAGCAAAAGGGATCATTCATCTGGGAGCAACTTCCTGTTATGTAGGTGATAATACTGATATCATTATCATGGCAGAGGCTCTGAAACTTGTTAAGAAAAAACTGGTTAATGTTCTGGATGAACTTTCAAAGTTCGCAGATCAGTATAAAGATCTTCCGACACTTGCATTTACTCATTTCCAGCCAGCACAACCGACAACGGTTGGAAAGAGAGCAACTTTGTGGATGCAGGAATTTTCTATGGATCTTGCGGATCTTGATTATGTGCTTGGAAGCCTGAAACTTCTTGGATCAAAAGGAACAACCGGTACACAGGCAAGCTTCCTGGAACTTTTTGAGGGAGATCAGGAGACCATTGATAAGATCGATCCAATGATTGCTAAGAAGATGGGATTTGAAGCATGCTATCCGGTATCCGGACAGACCTATTCCCGTAAAGTGGATACAAGAGTTGTGAATGTTCTTGCCGGAATTGCAGCAAGTGCACACAAATTCTCCAATGACATCCGTCTTCTCCAGCATCTGAAAGAAGTGGAAGAGCCGTTTGAAAAGACACAGATCGGATCTTCTGCAATGGCATATAAGAGAAATCCAATGAGAAGCGAACGAATCGCATCTCTGTCCCGTTACGTGATGATTGATGCACTGAACCCGGCGATTACTTCTGCTACACAGTGGTTTGAACGTACTCTGGATGACTCTGCGAACAAGCGTCTGAGTGTACCGGAAGGTTTTCTTGCGATTGACGGTATTCTGGATCTGTGCCTGAATGTCGTTGACGGACTGGTTGTATATCCGAAAGTAATTGAAAAACGTCTGATGTCTGAACTTCCGTTCATGGCAACAGAGAATATTATGATGGATGCAGTAAAAGCTGGTGGAGACCGTCAGGAACTGCATGAAAGAATCCGTGAACTTTCGATGGAAGCAGGAAAGAATGTTAAAGAAAAAGGTTTGGACAACAACCTTCTTGAACTGATCGCGTCAGATGATGCATTTAATCTGAGTCTGGAAGATCTTCAGAAAACAATGGATCCATCCAAATATGTAGGACGTTCCAAAGAACAGGTCGAAGCATTCCTTAAGAATGTGATCCGGCCGATCCTGGATGAAAATAAAGAGCTGCTTGGTGTAAAAGCAGAGATCAATGTATAGAATAACTGAATAAACAGAATGGAAGAGCAGGAAGCAGATTTCCGGGTAAGACGGAAGATTGCTCCCTGCTTTTTATTTATGTTTCATGGTCTGAAAATAACTTCTTTGAAATATCAATATAGTAAAGAATTAATGCGTTCATCTGAAAGAATCTATAAATCCCATGGAAATGCATAGATATTAAATCGTCATTAATTAGACAATTTGACGAAAAATATGAAAACTGAGTTTTTGACAAACACAGAAAAGCGCGAAAAAACGCACTTATTTAGAACAAATTTATTATGTTATCGTAATAACATGGTGATAATACACAAAAAATAAATAAGTTAACTGAAAATATTGCATAAAAACTATAAATAGGTTATTATAGATTCAACAGATAAAAACTATAAGGGATGTCTATTAAAAAGGAGGGTTACCGTATGAGTATTAACGATTTAGTATTAAAGGTAAATGATGTCCTAACAGGATCGGTGCTGATCATAGCACTTGTAGGTATTGGCTTGCTGTTCACATTTAAGCTTGGATTTATCCAGATCCGTGGTTTTAAAGATGGATGGAACAGAACTTTTGGCGGACTTTTTAGCAAGAAAGGGGATGCCGGAAAAGACGGAATGTCTTCTTTCCAAGCACTTGCAACAGCGATTGCTGCTCAGGTTGGTACCGGTAATATCGCCGGAGCTGCAACTGCAATTGCAGTCGGTGGTCCGGGAGCAATCTTCTGGATGTGGATCAGCGCATTCCTCGGAATGTCAACGATCTTCGCAGAAGCGGTTATGGCTCAGAAGTTCAAGCAGGTCAGTGATGACGGAACCGTAACCGGTGGTCCGGTATATTACATACGAGGAGCATTTAAAGGAACGTTCGGAAAAGTTCTGGCAGCTATTTTTGCAGTCCTGATTATCTTTGCACTTGGATTCATGGGCAATGCAGTTCAGTCTAACTCAATCGCAGCATCATGGAACACTGCATTCGGAATTCCGAAGATTGCAATGGGTATTTTTGTAGCAGTTGTTTCTCTGTTTGTATTCACAGGTGGTATGAAGCGAATCGCAAAAGTTACTGAACTGATCGTGCCGATCATGGCAGCATTTTATATAGTAGGTTCTTTGATCGTAATTTTTGCAAACGTTACAGCAATCCCGGCAGCATTCCATGACATTATTGTCGGTGCGTTTAAACCGGCAGCAGTAGCAGGTGGTGCAATGGGCGCAACCTTGAAGCTTGCAGTACAGAAAGGTGTGGCAAGAGGTCTCTTCTCCAATGAAGCTGGTATGGGTTCTACACCACACGCACATGCAGTAGCAAAAGTAAAACATCCGGTTGAACAGGGCTTTGTAGCTATGATCGGTGTGTTCATTGATACATTCGTAATTCTTAACCTGACAGCACTTGTTATTATCACAACCGGTTCAAGAACGACTGGTCTTACAGGTGCACAGCTGAGCCAGTATGCTTTCTCTACATTATATGGTAAGTTCGGTGAGATCTTTATCGCGATCTGTATGTTATTCTTCGCATTCTCAACGATCATCGGATGGTATTTCTTCGGTGAAGCAAACATCCGTTACCTGTTTGGAGCAAAAGCTGTTAAAATTTACTCAATCATTGTATGTATCTGCGTAGCACTTGGATCACTTCAGGAAGTAGAACTTGTATGGAATATGGCAGACTGCTTTAACAGTATGATGGTTATCCCGAATGCGATTGCACTGGTAGCACTCAGTGGTCTTGTTAAGAAGACGCATGACGATTACTATAATAATTTCCTGCCAAATCAGAAAAAAGGCAAATAGATAATTTGTATAATAACTGAAAAATAGTTATAGAAAAAAACAATAAGAAATATACAAAAAAATCTATAAAAAGACTAGCATTTTGTATAAATGTGTGTTATAGTAATCATGTCAGCAAGAAAGATGCTGCAAAATGAATAAAAAGATGCAGTCAATTAGATAGTAGGTTGATATTTCCTGCGAGAGAATCATTTATAAAGATATTTGATAAATGGTCGCCGAAGATGCAAACCGTAGAGCAGTAAAGCTCGTTGAATGGTGAAACTTTCAGGCAAAAGGAACGGGAAAGGTACTACACTCTGAATCCGGAATTACCGAATTTACAAGGAGACAGAAAGGACGTTTAAAACAGAGAAATTGTTTTGGCGTCCTTTTTTGATACCAGATATATGTTAAAAATTATCTGGAGTATTTCAGACACAGGGAGTCAAAAAAGACCGCATAAACGGACAGGGGACGAAAGGAAGAAGCGGCTATGAATACTGGATTTATGATTATCACAAATAATCCACTGGTAAAAGAAAAACTGGGGGAAGAATATCATGTGGAATACGAAGAACTTTCTTATGAGGACACACTTAAAAAAGTTCAGAAGATGATCTTCCAGGGATACCGACTTTTGACACATCCGCTGTCCGGAAGCGTAAAACCGAATGAGACTCCATATAAGTCGGTTATGCTCTCGGAAACGCCGGAAGGCCTGGATGCACAGGCGATGCAGATCATTGCAAGCGCTATTCAGGCGTGCGGTAAATTTCAGTTTAAGTCTGATCTTTATAAACCTCAGGTTTATGCAGACTTTCAGCTTGTAGATTACACATTGATCTCAAGTGCTCTGCCGTCAGCGGAAAGCTGGCGCTAGAAAAAAGGCTGTAGAAGTACATGCGGTTTGGTGTACTTTTGAGCATACAACAAACACATTCAAAAAAGGAGGGAATTTACAGTGAGATTAGAAATGGGTCACATTTTTATTAACGACATTCAGTTCGCGTCTGAGTCTAAAATCGAAAACGGCGTTCTCTATGTTGATGAAGAAGCTGTAAAGGCAATCGTTCTTGAGGACGAAAAAATCAAAGGCGTTAAGTTTGATATTGCAAAACCAGGTGAAAGCGTTCGTATCACTCCGGTTAAAGACGTTATTGAACCACGTGTTAAAGTTGAAGGAAGAGGGGGAATCTTCCCGGGCGTTATCGCAAAAGTTGACACTGTAGGAAGTGGTAAGACATATGCATTAAAGGGAATGGCTGTTGTAACAGCTGGTAAGATCGTTGGTTTCCAGGAAGGTATCATCGATATGTCAGGCCCGGGTGCAGAATATACTCCATTTTCAAAGCTGAACAACTTAGTTGTTGTCTGCGAACCGGTTGAAGGAATCAAACAGCATGAATATGAAAAAGCTGTTCGTCTTGCCGGATTCAGAGTAGCAGTTTATCTTGGGGAACTTGCTCGCGAACTTACACCAGATGAGACAAAGGTTTATGAAACATACGGAATCATGGAAGGAAAAGAAAAATTCCCGAACCTTCCGAGAGTTGCTTATGTACAGATGCTTCAGAGCCAGGGGCTTCTCCATGACACATATGTATACGGTGTTGATGCTAAGAGAACACTCTCTACAATCATGAACCCGACAGAAGTTATGGACGGAGCTATCGTATCTGGTAACTGTGTATCCGCTTGCGATAAGAACCCAACATATGTTCATGAAAACAACCCGGTTGTACATGACCTGCTCGAAGAACACGGAAAAACAATCAACTTCGTTTGCCAGATTCTTACAAACGAAAACGTATACCTTGCTGATAAGATGCGTTCATCTGACTGGACAGCTAAGATGTGCCGTCTGTTAGACCTTGATGCAGTTATCGTATCTCAGGAAGGATTCGGTAACCCGGATACTGACCTTATCATGAACTGCAAGAAGATCGAAGCTGAAGGCGTTAAGACTGTAATCATTACAGACGAATATGCCGGACGTGACGGAAAATCTCAGTCACTGGCAGATGCTGATCCGGCTGCAGACGCAGTTGTAACCGGTGGAAATGCTAACCAGGTAATCGTACTTCCTAAGATGGATAAAGTAATCGGAACAGAAGAATTCGTTACAACCATTGCTGGTGGTAATGAACATTCTCATCGTGAAGATGGAACAATCGAAGTTGAAATTCAGGCCATTACCGGTGCTACAAATGAAACCGGATTTGGATATCTGAGTGCACGTTAGGAATGGAGGACGAAAAGATAATGAGTAAAATTAAAGTTGTACATTATATCAATCAGTTCTTCGCTCAGATCGGTGGAGAAGAAAAAGCTGATTATCCTGCTGAACTTCGTGTAGGCGAAGTTGTCGGACCAGGTATGGCTCTGATGCAGCAGTTTAAAGATGAAGCAGAGATCGTAGCTACAATCGTTTGCGGTGACTCTTACTTCAATGAAAACCTTGACAAAGCAAAAGCTGATATTCTTGAAATGGTTAAGAGCCAGAATCCTGATATCTTCATCGCTGGACCTGCTTTCAATGCTGGACGTTACGGTGTTGCATGCGGAACTATCTGTGATGCAGTACAGGAAGAACTCGGAATCCCGGCAGTAACTGGTATGTACGTTGAAAACCCAGGTGCTGATATGTTCAAGAACAAAGTTTACACAGTATCTACAAAGAACAGCGCAGCTGGTATGAGAGACGCAGTTAAGAAACTTGCTCCTCTTGCTCTTAAGATCGCTAAAGGCGAAAAAATCGGTGCTTCTTGCCAGGAAGGTTACATGCCGAACGGAGTTCGTGTAAACTTCTTCGAAAAAGAACGTGGATCTAAGAGAGCTGTTAAGATGCTCCTTAAGAAACTGGCAGACAAGCCGTTTGAGACAGAGTATCCAATGCCAACATTCGACCGTGTTGATCCACAGCCAGCTATCAAAGATCTTAGCAAGGCTACAATCGCACTTTGTACTTCAGGTGGAATCGTTCCGAAAGGAAATCCGGACCACATCGAAAGTTCAAATGCCTCACATTACGGAGAATATGACATCACAGGTGTTATGGATCTTACAGAAGAGACATACGAAACAGCTCATGGTGGATATGACCCGGTATATGCAAACGAAGATCCAGACCGTGTACTTCCTGTAGACGTTATGCGTGAATTCGAAAAAGAAGGCGTTATCGGAAAACTTCACAACAAATTCTATACAACAGTTGGTAACGGTACAGCCGTAGCTTCTGCAAAAGCTTTCGCTGAGGAATATGCTCAGAAACTTATAGCAGACGGTGTTGACGCAGTTATCATGACCTCTACTTGAGGTACCTGTACACGTTGCGGTGCAACAATGGTAAAAGCAATTGAAGCAGCTGGACTCCCGGTAGTTCATATGTGTACAGTAACTCCGATTTCCATGACAGTTGGTGCGAACAGAATCGTTCCTACGATTGCTATTCCTCATCCACTTGGAAATCCGGCTCTTGAAAAAGATGAAGAGTATGCTCTTCGTAAGGGTCTTGTTGAAAAAGCTCTGAAAGCTCTTACAACAGAAGTAGACGGACAGACAATCTTTGACAACTAAATCATAGTTAGAAGGTCATGTAATTTTATTAAAAAAGGAGAGAACGTTATGAGCAAAGTTTATGACGTGATCGTCCTGGGTGCGGGACCTGCAGGCTTAGCTGCAGGTCTGTACGCAGGAAGAAGCCGTCTTTCAACACTGGTTATTGAGAAAGGTAAAGATGGCGGACAGATCGCAATCACAGATGACATCGAAAATTATCCTGGACAGATCGTAGAAGGGGAAAGCGGTCCTTCTCTTATCGCAAGAATGACACAGCAGTGTGAAAAATTCGGCGTTGAGAGAGCCTCAGATGTAATTAACGAAGTACACCTGGACGGCGATATCAAAGTACTGAAGAGTGCGAAGGCTGAATATCAGTCAAAGACGGTTATCATCGCAACCGGAGCTTTTGCAAGACCGATCGGATGCAAAGGCGAAAAAGAGTTCATGGGCAAGGGCGTTTCTTACTGCGCTACCTGTGATGCAAACTTCTTTGAAGATTTTGAAGTATACGTAGTAGGTGGAGGAGACTCTGCTGTAGAAGAAGCTATGTACCTTACAAAATTTGCAAGAAAAGTTACCATTATTCACAGACGTGATGAGCTTCGTGCAGCAAAATCCATCCAGGAAAAAGCTTTCAAGAACGAAAAACTTCACTTTATGTGGGATACGGTTGTAGAAGAAGTTGGCGGTGACGGAATCCTTTCTGAGATGACTGTTAAAAATGTGAAAACAGGTGAACTCACTAAGATCGTAGCTGATGAAGATGACGGAATGTTTGGTGTATTCGGATTTATCGGAACACTTCCAAACTCAAAGATCTATGAAGGAACAGGTCTTGAGATGGATGAAAGAGGATATATTCCGACAGATGCAGATATGCACACTAATATCCCAGGCGTATTCGCAGCAGGCGATATCCGCGTTAAGAGCTTAAGACAGGTTGTTACAGCTGCAGCTGATGGAGCAATTGCAGCTACACAGGCAGAAAAGTATATTAACGAATTAAAATAATAAACACTTTTTAATAGAGTGAGGAGGACATTTGACATGTTAGAAGTAGATAAGAAAACATTCGAAGACGAAGTCTTAAAAGCAGAAGGTTATGTATTCGTAGATTTCTTTGGTGATGGATGTGTTCCGTGCCAGGCTCTGATGCCGTTCGTACACGAAATGGCAGATAAATACGGAGATAAGATCAAATTCACATCTCTGAATACAACAAAAGCTCGTCGTCTTGCTATCGGACAGAAGATCCTTGGACTTCCGGTTATGGCTATTTACAAAGATGGCGAAAAAGTTGAAGAAGTAGTAAAAGACGATGCTACACAGGAAAGCATCGAAGCAATGATTAAGAAATATATCTAATCATTATTTAATTAGGTGAGCCGCGCACAGCCGGCAGAGATCCGGCTGTGTGCTCACAATATATAATCGCGTAAAGCGTGTAAAACTATTATCAAAACAAAATTTTAAAAGAAAGGAAGGAGGAAAAGACATCATGGCAATTTTAAAAGATAAAAAAGTTGTTATTATCGGTGACCGTGACGGTGTACCGGGACCAGCAATCGCAGAATGCGTTAAGACAGCTGGCGGAGATGTAGTTTTTTCTTCAACAGAATGTTTCGTCTGAACTAGCGCAGGCGCAATGGATCTGGAGAATCAGAAAAGGGTAAAAGAATTTGCTGAGGAGTACGGCCCGGAAAACGTAGTCGTAATCGTAGGCGCAGCTGAAGGAGAAGCAGCAGGACTTGCTGCAGAAACCGTTACAGCAGGAGACCCGACATTCGCAGGTCCGTTGACAGGGGTCCAGCTTGGACTCACAACTTATCACGTATGTGAACCAGAGTTAAAAAAAGAATTTGACCCGGCTGTTTACGATGAACAGGTAGGCATGATGGAAATGGTCCTTGATGTTGATGATATCGTAGACGAAATGTCAGCAATCCGCAACGAATATTGCAAATACCTCTAAGATAAAGAGGGATTTATCCTTCGAAGCGGAATATCTGAGATAGAGGTACAGGCGGCAGGATTCTTCCTGTCGCCTGTTTTATTGCCAGGCATATCGGGAACATGCTGGTATTGCATTAGTGAATTGCCTAGCATCTCGGAAGCGTGCCAGTGATGCGCTTCTGATAAAAGCTTGTTTAGCGCATTCTGCCCAAAATCTTTTAAATCAGGACAGGTAGATTATACGCGCATATCACGGAGAAATGAATGATGGTGACACTCGTAAAAAGAGAATGTCAGGAAAGGTGGAAACCAGCGATGAACAGTGTAATTAAAGGAGCAGGATATGTACTCGTACATACCCCGGAAATGGTAGTTTACAACGGAACAACACAGACAACAGAAAGAGTTGTTAATCCGGAATCAGAATATTTAAAAGAACTTAGAGATCATCTTCGGTCATATGATACATGTGTAAATTATTGGCCGAATCAGGTATATATCGGAAATGCAACACCGGACGACCTTGCCCAGGTTGAATTTCCTTACTACGATAAAGTAAAAGAAGGTGCAGAGCGTTACGGAAAATACGGTGAGATCATGCCGGAAGACGAATTCCTTCTTTTAGCTCAGGCATGCGACATGTTCGAAGTTGTTATGCTTGAAAAAGGATTTGTAGCAGCTACAAAAGAAAAATTTGCAGCAGATCCGATCATCACAGATGATATCGTAGAAAAAGTAATCGAGGGATTTGAAATCTCAGAAATCGAACACTTTGTAAATGAAGAGCATGCTGAAGGTCTGTATCATGAAAACAAACTGGTAGGCTGTGTAAAGAGAGCGCATGACATTGATGCAAACCTTTCAGCTCATGTTATGCATGAAAACATTATGAGTAAGGCATCCAGCGTGCTCGCCCTCCTCTATGGTGTAAGAAACGCAGGAATCGAAAAGACAGACGTTGAGTATGTCATCGACTGTGCAGAAGAAGCTTGTGGTGATATGAACCAGCGTGGCGGTGGTAACTTCGCAAAAGCAGCAGCTGAAGTTGCAGGACTTTTGAACGCAACAGGTTCTGACTCCCGTGGATTCTGTGCCGGACCATCTCACGCACTGATCGAAGCAGCAGCTCTCGTAAAATCAGGCGCATACAAATGTGTAGCTGTAACAGCTGGTGGTTGTACAGCAAAACTTGGTATGAACGGTAAAGACCATGTAAAGAAAGGTCTTCCGATCCTGGAAGACTGCCTTGGCGGATTCTGCGTAATCATCGCAGAAAACGATGGTGTAAACCCGGAAATCAACCTGGATATCCTTGGACGCCATACAGTAGGAACAGGAAGTGCTCCGCAGAACGTAATCGGAAGCCTTGTAGCTGATCCACTGGAAAGAGCAGGACTTAAGATCACAGATATCGATAAATTCTCTCCGGAAATGCAGAACCCGGATATCACAAAACCGGCAGGAGCCGGAGATGTACCGCTTGCTAACTACAAGATGATCGCAGCTCTCGCAGTTAAGAGAGGCGAACTTGACAGAAAAGAACTTGCAAGCTTCGCAGGAGAACACGGACTGACAGGATGGGCTCCGACTCAGGGACATATTCCTTCAGGTGTACCGTACATCGGATTTGCAAGAGAAGATATCCTTGCTGGAAAGATCAATAAAGTCATGATCATCGGAAAAGGAAGTCTGTTCCTTGGACGTATGACCAACCTCTTCGATGGTGTATCTTTCGTAATCCAGGCAAATACCGGTGCAGAAGATAACAGTGGTGTATCAGAAGAAGAAGTAAAAGGACTGATTGCAAAAGCAATGAAAGATTTTGCAGCATCACTCATGGCAACAGAAGAATAAGAAAGGTGGACAAACAAAATGGCAAATAGTATTGAAAGAATGATTGCCGACACCTTTATGGAGATGGCGCAGGGACTGGAGACAGGAAGCTTCGGAAAGCGCCCGAAAGTTGCACTGACCGGAATGGGAAGCGAACATGGAGAAGAAAACTCTATGGCAGCGGCAATTGAAGCGGCAAAAGACGGAATTGATGTATATTATATCGGAACATTAGAAGCAGAAGGCGTTACAACTGTTAAAGTGGCTAACGATGAAGAAGGTCATGATAAGATGGAAGAAATGCTGAAGAATGGAGAAGTAGATGCAGCAGTAACCATGCACTTCCCATTCCCGATCGGTGTATCTACAGTAGGACGCTGTGTAACACCGGCAACTGCAAAAGAAATGTTCATCGCTAATACAACAGGAACATCCAGCACAGACCGTATTGAAGGAATGATCAAAAATGCGATCTACGGAATCATCGCTGCAAAAGCTTGTGGCAAGAAGAATCCGACCGTTGGTATCCTGAATGTAGACGGTGCACGTCAGACAGAGAAAGCTCTGAAGAAACTGCAGGAGAACGGGTATCCGATCGAATTTGCAGAATCAGGAAGAGCAGATGGCGGATGCGTTATGAGAGGAAATGACGTCCTTCAGGCATCCCCGGACATCATGGTAACAGATTCCCTCACAGGAAATATCATGGTGAAAATGCTTTCTTCTTTCACAACAGGCGGAAGCTTTGAAGCTACAGGATTTGGATATGGACCAGGAATCGGAGAAGGATATGAACAGCTTGTCATGATCGTATCCAGAGCATCCGGAGCACCGGTTATCGCAAATGCAATCCGTTACGCAGCACAGCTGGTAAGAGGAAAAGTATTTGAAGTAGCGAAAGAAGAATTTGCAGCTGTTAAGAAAGCTGGATTAAAAGAAATCCTTGATGAGCACAAAGCTTCTCAGAAACCGGCAGCGGCTGAAGAAGAAGTAAAAGAGCCACCGAAGGAAGTCGTTACAGCACAGATTCCAGGTATTGAAGTTATGGATCTGGAAGACGCAGTTAAAGTACTGTGGAAACTCGGTATTTACGCAGAAAGCGGAATGGGATGCACCGGACCAATCATCCGTGTATCAGACGCAAACCTCGCAAAAGCTGAGGAAGAACTGAAAAAGAGCGGATATATTAACTAATAAAATCTGCCTTTTTATAAACACTCTCACTCTAATTCAGGAAGATGGGCTTTCCGGTCATAAGACCGGGAAGCCTTTTTCCTTGCGAAAAACTGTTTTTGCAGAAAGATTATACATTATTTGTCACAGATACTGTGAACGGTAATGATTGTACTGTTTTGTGTACGAAAAATTTTTGGTTGATTTTTAGAATAGGAAATAGTATCATGACAGTTATAAATCCGAAAAAGTGAGAGGGAGAAAGTCATGGATACGCAATTATTACTGAAAACGGCGATGCTTGCCGGTGAAATAATGCTACGAAGCGGAGCGGAAACGTATCGTGTGGAAGATACCATGCATCATATACTGAAGACGGCGGATCACATCGAGATGGCAGAAGTTCTGGTGATCATGACCGGAATTTCCGCGACGATCAAACTGGAGAACGAAAAGGCAGTTACTGTTACAAAGAGAGTAGAAGAACGGGATACCAATCTAAAGCTCGTCGTAGATGTTAATGAGATTTCCAGGCAGTATTGTGGAGATGATCTGACACTAGAGCAGGCATATGAGAAGCTTTCGACGTTAAAACAGTTCGAGTTCAGCCGCAAGACAACTAACCTGGCAATGATGGGGGTTGGTGTGGGATTTACAATTTTTTTTGGTGGATCCATTGCAGATACCGGGGCAGCCATCATTGTAGGACTTTTTCTTGTTGCCTTTGTATCAGCGGGACAGGATCTGAAATTTCACCCATTTATTCAAGATATTTTCGCAGGATTTGGTGTTGCATTTGCCTGCTGCCTTCTAAAAGAAGGTCTGGGTGATCAGATGAATATGGATACTGTTATGATAGGAAGTTTCATGCCTCTTGTACCGGGAATGGCAATCACCAATGCTGTCAGGGATACCTTGCGGGGGGATTATCTTTCCGGTGGTGCAAGAGTGATGGAAGCTTTCTTAAAAGCACTTGGGATTGCAATTGGAATTGGTATTGGGCTGGCGCTTTGCACAAAGATTTTTTAGCAGGAAGGAGAGCAAAAAATGAACAGTACGGTTTTTGAAATGATCATCCGGGTATTTGGAGCGTTTTTGTCTATTTACAGTTTTGCGGTTCTCCTTCAGGTTCCGCGCCGCTTTGTTCTTCAGGCTGGTATTGTAGGAGCAATTGGTGGATTTGTTTATTTGCTTGCAATACATTTTGGCAGAGGAGATATGATGGCATCTTTATATTCAGCAGTTGCAGCTGCAGTTGTTTCGCATATTTTTGCGAGAGTTTATAAGACACCGGTTACGTTGTTTCTGATTGCCGGGGTTCTTCCGACTGTTCCCGGAAACGGGATGTACCAGACGGTTCATTATCTGATCGACGGGAACGAGGCGATGTCCGAATTTTATCTGATCCAGACATTGGAGATCGCAGGCGTGATCTCTCTTGCAATTTTTGTCGTGGATACCTTTTTCCAGGCTTTTCAGAAGAGTGAGTGGAAGCAGAATTCCATGAAGTACGTCCGAAAGATCGTTCCTGGAGCTGAGGAACCGCAAAATACAGAAAAACGGGAAAAATAGTGGCTTCGGAATGCTTGAAGTAAAAAAGGGAATGTGTTAGTATTATAAAGATGAACATATATTAGAATGTCATAGAGAACTGTGAATAGTCTATTTTCACAGTGAAAATAAAACAGAAGTTAAAGAGAGGAACACTAAAATGAAAAAAGTCAGAACAAGATTTGCACCTAGTCCGACAGGTAGAATGCATGTCGGTAATTTGCGTACTGCATTATATGCATACCTGATCGCAAAACATGAAGGCGGAGATTTTATGCTCCGTATTGAAGATACAGATCAGGAAAGATATGTAGAAGGTGCATTGGATATTATTTACAGAACACTGGAGAAGACAGGCCTTGTTCATGATGAAGGCCCAGATAAAGATGGCGGTGTCGGACCATACGTTCAGAGTGAAAGACAGGCTTCAGGAATTTACATGAAGTATGCTAAGCAGTTAATTGAACAGGGAGATGCATACTACTGTTTCTGTGATAAAGAACGTCTGGAATCTTTGAAGACTTCTGTATCAGAGGATGGAACACAGATTGTGAATTATGACAAGCATTGTCTGCATCTGAGTAAAGAAGAGATAGAAGCAAACCTTGCAGCCGGAAAGCCATATGTTGTCCGTATCAATATGCCGACAGAGGGAACCACAACTTTCCATGATGAAATTTATGGAGATATTACCGTTCCGAATGCGGAACTGGATGATATGATCCTGATCAAATCAGACGGATATCCGACCTATAATTTTGCGAACGTTATTGATGATCATTTGATGAATATTACACACGTTGTCCGAGGAAATGAATATCTTTCTTCAGCACCGAAGTACAACCGTCTTTACGAAGCATTTGGATGGGAAGTACCGGTCTATGTACATTGCCCGCTGATTACAGATGAGAACCACAAAAAGCTCAGCAAGAGATGTGGACATTCTTCTTACGAAGATCTTCTGGATCAGGGATTTGTAAGTGAAGCAATTGTAAATTATGTGGCACTTCTTGGATGGTGTCCGCAGGATAACAGAGAGATCTTCTCACTGCCGGAACTTGTTGAAGCATTTGACTATCATCATATGAGCAAATCACCGGCTGTATTTGATATCAATAAGCTGAAGTGGATGAACGGGGAATATCTGAAGGCTATGGATTTTGATAAATTCTATGAACTTGCAGAGCCGTATATCAAGAAAGTGATCACAAAGGATTATGATCTGAAAAAGATTGCGTCTCTGATCAAGAGCCGTATCGAAATCCTTCCGGATATCAAAGACCAGATTGATTTTTTTGAAGCTGTTCCGGAATATGATACTGCAATGTATTGCCATAAGAAGATGAAGACTAACGAAGAGACTTCTCTGGAAGTATTAAAAGAAATTCTTCCAAGACTGGAAGCATGGGATGATTACAGTAATGACGCATTATTCGGGCTGCTGAAGGGATTTGCAGAAGAAAAAGGTTATAAGAACGGATATGTGATGTGGCCGGTAAGAACTGCAGTTTCAGGAAAGCAGAATACTCCGGGTGGAGCGACTGAAATCATGGAAGTTCTTGGTAAGGCAGAATCTGTAGAAAGAATCAAGAATGCAATAGAATTATTAAGCAGGTAATATACAGATATAAAAGTATGCATGGGGGACGGATTTCTTTTTTCGCGTAATGCGGAAGAGGAATCCGTTCTGTTGTATTACATATGAGAAGGGGAGTTCATGAAACTAAACAGAGGACAGGATGAAGCGATAAAGCACGGGAATGGACCGTGTATGGTGCTGGCACCTCCGGGTTCGGGAAAGACGCTTATTGTCACAGAACGTACCCGTTATCTGATCGAGGAGAGTGGAGTACGCCCGGATCAGATTCTTGTAATTACTTTTACAAGATATGCAGCACGTGAAATGAAAGAACGTTTTGAAAGGCTGACTGCCGGAAAAAATTATCCGGTAACGTTTGGAACCTTTCACAGTATTTTTTATGGGATTCTAAAATGTGCCTATGGGATTGGTGCGAATAATCTGATGTCTGAAAAAGAGTCCTCTGTACTTTTACAGGAGGTCTTAGACCAGACCAATATCGAATCAACACCTGAAGTAGAAGATGAAGAGGAACTGGTGAGAGAACTTCTGCGGGAAGTCGGCATGGTAAAGAACGGACTTTATCATCTGAAAGATTTTCACAGTAAGTATCTTACACAAGATGAGTTTGCAGAAGTGTTCCGCAGCTATGAGCATCAGAAAAAAGAACTGAAAAAATTTGATTTTGATGATATGCTGGTACAGTGTTATGCACTTTTCCGGAAAAAGCCGGAGATTCTGCAAGGATGGCAGAAGCGTTTTCAGTATATCCTGATCGATGAATTCCAGGATATCAACCGTGTGCAGTATGAAGTGATCCGGATGCTTGCAGCACCGAGGTACAATTTGTTTGTAGTCGGGGATGATGATCAGTCCATTTATGGATTTCGTGGAGCAAAGCCGGAGCTGATGCTTTATATGAAGCAGGAATTCCCGTCACTTCGGACCATTTCGCTGACGGTGAATTATCGTTCTACCGAATTTATTACCGGAGCAGCGACAAGAGTGATTTTGCATAATGATACCCGTTTTTACAAGCGTGTACAGTCATTTCGGGGAAGAGGACAGAATGTTCATGTGCAGGAAGTCCTGGATGAACAGGAAGAGGCGCAGTATGTAACGGAAGAGATCCAGAAAAAACTGGACCAGGGAATAAAGCCGGGAGAAATTGCTGTACTTTTCCGGGCAGCAGTCCAGGCGCGAATGATTTCGGAAATATTAAGCGAACACCGTATCCCGTTTGAAATGCGAGATTATGTGACCAATTTTTACAGGCATTTTATTGTAAAAGATATGATGGCATATCTGCAGTTGGCAGCAGGAAAGCGGGACAGGTCGCTTTTCCTGACGATCTGTAACCGACCACTCAGGTATCTGGCACGGAACAGTATGGAGAACCGGCAGGTAAATTTTGAGGATCTGCGTAAATTTTATTGCGATAAGGACTGGATGCTGGATATTATTGACCAGTTTGATGTGGATGTCCGTATGATGAAGAATATGGCACCTTATGCGGCAATCCAGTATATCCGAAAAAAGATCGGATATGATGATTTCCTGAAAGAATATGCCGAAAAACATCAGATTTCGTGGAAGCAGCTGATGGATGTGATGGCAGAGCTTGAGGAGAGGAGTAAAAACTTCAAATCCTATGATGAATGGGAAATCCATATTGCAAAATATACGCAGGAGCTGGAAGAACAGCAGGCAAAGGCAAGGAAGATCAAAGGAGAGCGGGAGAATAAGGTACAGCTGATGACGATCCATTCAGCGAAAGGACTGGAATTTGAGGATGTATTTGTGATCCATGCCAATGAGGGTGAGATTCCGCATCAGAAGGCAGAAAAGAAAGACGAGATTGAAGAAGAGAGAAGACTTTTTTATGTAGCACTAACCCGTGCGAAGAATAATCTCTGTATTTCCTATATTACACAAAAAAACGGGAACAGTATCAAACCGTCCCGTTTTGTGGAAGAGCTTTTAGGTCAGAGAATAAAATAATTATTCTTCAATATCAAAGCCTTCAAATTCCTGTGTATCAAGCCATTCATCAAACTTATCCGCAGCGCGGTCATACTCATCATCATCTTCGATATTCTGAAGATCATGATCGGAGCCGCCTGTGGTATCACGGATAAAGCGATAGATCCATACGTCTCCGTCCTCATTTCCACCGTCTTCATCAAGCGGAAGAAGTGCAATGTATTCGGTAGAATCCATATTAAAAGTTGTGATAATGGCGCATTCGATTTCCACATCGTCATCAAGTGTCAGTGTGACAACATCGGATTCAAGCAGATTATGTTCCTTTTCCATTGTTCAGTTCTCCTTTCAATCTGATACTATCACTCTAACAGAGTATGGGGATATTTGCAAGGGGAAAAGTATTGACATTAGCGGTAAAAAAGATACAATAAAAGAAAGGTTTCAGGGAGGTTTATCTATATGAAGAAAAAGATTTTTTCTATCTTTCTTGTGATGGTTCTCTGTATTGGCATGACTGCAGGCTGTAAGAAGAATGTTGGGACAAGCCAGGACAATGCAATAGCAGAAGAGGACGATGACAGCAAGGAAGAGGCAAAAAGCTATCGTTTTGGATTTAGTTGTATTACCATGGAAAATCCATACTATATTACACTTGAGCAGGCACTGAGAGAAGCAGTCGAAGCACAGGGAAGTACGCTGGTGACAAAAGATCCGGCACTGAATGTAGACACCCAGATCGAGCAGATCCATCAGATGATCAAAGACGGACTGGATGCCATTTTTCTGTGTCCGGTATCAAGAGATGCGATCACACCTGCTCTGGAAGAGCTTAAGGAAGCCGATGTTAAGATCATCAATATTGATACGGAAGTTAAGGATACGGATTATATTGATGCCTATATTGGTTCGGATAATAAAGCTGCCGGACAGCTTTGTGGAGAAGATCTGATACAGCAGAGTCCGGATGGTGGAAAGATTGTAATTCTTGAAGGTCTTACACAGAATTCTATTGTAGAGAGAATTACAGGCTTTGAGGAAGCAATTGCCGGAAAGGGATTTGAGATTGTAGGAAGAGCAGATGTCAGTGGAGATTTGAACGAGGCAAGAGAAGCATCTAACAAGATTTTTGCAGAGAATAAGGATGTTACGGCAGTAATGTGCGGGAACGACCAGATTGCGCTTGGGGCACTGGTTGCAGCAAGAACAGCCGGTCTTACTGATGTAAAGATTTACGGGGTAGATGGTTCTCCGGATCTGAAAAAAGAACTTCAGAAGACGGATTCCCTGATTCGCGGAACAAGTGCGCAATCACCGATCAAACTCGGAAAAGAATCGGCCAAAATCGGTTTTGCTATTTTAAACGGGGATGATTATGAAAAGACAACGTATCTGGATGTATGTTTTATTGATGCCTCGAATGTAGATATGTATGGAGTTGATGGATGGCAGTAACAGGGGGAACAGTGGATATGAAGACAGCAGTGGGATTTCCGTTTCCACAGGGATGTACTGTGGAAGGACAGACAGTGAATTTTTCGGTAGCAGTTCCGGAAGGACAGACATGTGAACTGATCATTTATAAAAAAGGTGCCAGGGCTTCAGCATTTTCACAGGAGATGCCATACTCTGATGTGGCAGGAAATCTGCACTTTCTCTCCGTTGTGCTGGAACAACCGGAAGATTATGAATATTGTTATAAAATCGGTGGAAAGATAGTTCCGGATCCATATGGAAAAGCATTTTCAGGCAGAGAACACTGGTCTGTGTCAAAGGGAAAGGAAAAGAGAAAACTGCGTACCCGGATCGTAACAGATACATTTGACTGGGAAAAGTCGCAATTTCCGCATCTGAAAAAGGAAGATGTGATCGCCTACAGTCTTCATGTCCGTGGATTTACAAAACACAGTTCGTCCGGAGTCGCACACAAAGGAACGTTTGACGGAGTTACGGAGAAACTGCCCTATCTTCAAAAATTGGGGATTAACCAGATCCATCTGATGCCGGTTTATGAATTTGATGAGAATCAGAGGCATGTGAATTACTGGGGATATGGAAAAGCATATTTCTTTGCACCAAAAGCATCATATGCGGCAGGAGATCCGGTGAATGAGATGAAGTCACTTGTTCGTCAGATGCATCTTGCGGGGATTGAAGTTATTCTTGAGATGCCTTTCACAGAAGGAACTACGTTTTCTCTGATTTTAGATTGTCTGCGTTACTGGGTGATGCAGTATCATGTGGATGGATTTATTGTGAATCCATATATCTGCAATCCGGATGAACTTGCAAAGGATCCTGTGCTTGCGAAAAGTAAGATCCTCAAAAAAGAAGACGGATTCCAGAATGTGATGCGCCGTTTCTTAAAGGGAGATGAGGGCATGATCTGGGATGTGATCTGCCAGCTGAAGAATCAGGATACACAGCTGTATAATTATATTGCAAGCCACAACGGATTTACGCTCTGTGATGTAGTTTCCTATGATGGAAAGCACAACGAAGCAAATGGTGAGAATAATCTGGATGGTCCGGATTACAATTACAGCTGGAACTGTGGGGCAGAAGGGAACAGCCGGAAAAAGGCGGTTAACGAGTTGCGGAAGAATCAGATATTTAATGCGTTCTTTTTACTTTTATTTGCACAGGGAATGCCGTGTATCCTTTCCGGGGATGAATTTATGAATACCCAGAAAGGAAATAATAATGCATACTGTCAGGATAATCTGATATCATGGCTTGACTGGAACCAGCTTTCCAGACAGGAAGAATTATATACATTTGTATGTCGACTGATTGCACTTCGCAAAGCCTGCATGAAGCAGATTGCGAAAAAATCAGAAGACACGATGGGCAGAAGCGGAATCCCTCAGATTTCCTATCATGGGGAGGATGCGTGGCAGATGCCGGCAGGGCGTGCAAGCAGACAGCTTGGTGTATTCTATCATGAAGAAAGTACAGAGAAGGACTTTTATATTGCATATAATATGCACTGGCTTTCTCATTCATTTGCACTTCCTTCCCTTCCAAAAGGAATGGAATGGGTGTGCATAGCAGGGACAAAAGAAGGAGTCCTGGATGAAAAAGAAGCAGTTCCGGTAAAAGATAAGAAGGTTCAGCTGGAGGAGCGAACGATCAAAGTTTTTGTTGGAAGGCAGGCTAAAGAATGAAAATCTGGAAACATTTTTGCACCATAACACATCACAAATATCTGGTTATGAAGAACTGCTTTAAGGTAGGACTTTACAGACAGGGACTTTTGCATGATATGTCGAAGTACTCTCCGGCGGAGTTCTGGGTTGGGTGCAGGTATTTCCAGGGAAACCGGAGTCCGAATAACGCAGAAAGAGAAGAAAAGGGCTATTCTTCGGCATGGCTGCACCATAAAGGGCGCAATAAACATCATTATGAATACTGGATTGACTACGGACTGGAAGGGGAACCAATGCTTACCGGGATGAAGATGCCCAAAAAGTATGTGGTCGAGATGTTAATGGACCGGATCGCAGCATCCAAGATTTATATGAAAGATAAATACACGGATACGTCACCGCTTGAATATTATCTTCACGGTATTGCAGGGGACTGGATGCATAAGGATACCAGGGCACTTCTGGAAGAACTTCTCTATATGCTCGCGGCAGACGGGGAAGAGAAAACTTTTGATTATATCCGAAATACCGTGTTGAAAACGAGAGATTATTAGAAAAAGAGGATAAAAACATGGCAGATTTACCAAAGGATCCAATGATCCTTCTGAGTGTGGTTAATACAAAATTACGGGATTTTTATACAGATCTGGATACTCTTTGCCAGGAGATGCAGATTGAGAAAAAAGAACTGACAGAGAAACTGGCATCCATTGATTATGAATATGATGCAGGGCTGAACCAGTTTGTATAGAGAGGTTAATAACATATGAATAATATTGATTTTGATGCAATAGATCTTACCAAAGAAGCTCCGGTCACCGAGCCGGAGAGACAGTACTATTACATTGCCAAAGCGCGGAAGTATGTAAGCGAAAAAGCACAGGAGATCGGAAGAGATCTGACTTTTTGCGTGACGACTTTCGGTTGTCAGATGAACGCTCGTGACTCCGAAAAGCTGGTCGGTGTTCTGGAACTGATCGGATACAAGGAAGAGCCGGATGAAGAGAAAGCAGACTTCGTTATCTACAACACCTGTACTGTCCGTGAAAATGCGAATCTGCGTGTTTACGGACGTCTGGGACAGCTTGGTGCAAAGAAGAAAAAGAATCCGCATATGTTCATCGGACTCTGCGGATGTATGATGCAGGAACCGACTGTTGTAGAGAAGATCAAGAAGAGCTATCGGTTTGTTGACCTGATCTTTGGAACTCACAATATTTATAAATTTGCAGAACTGATTGTGACAAGATTTGAATCTGAGAGAATGGTGATCGATATCTGGAAGGATACCGATAAGATTGTGGAGGATCTTCCGAGCGAACGTAAATTTTCCTTCAAATCCGGTGTTAACATCATGTTCGGATGTAACAATTTCTGCAGCTACTGTATCGTACCGTATGTGCGTGGACGTGAGAGAAGCCGTAATCCAAAAGATATCATTCGCGAGATTGAAGGACTTGTGGCAGATGGTGTGGTAGAAGTTATGCTCCTTGGTCAGAATGTAAACTCTTATGGAAAGAATCTGGAAGAGCCGATGACATTTGCACAGCTTCTTCAGGAGATTGAGAAGATTGAAGGACTGGAGAGAATCCGCTTTATGACTTCCCATCCAAAGGATTTATCAGATGAACTAATTGATGTAATGGCACATTCCAAGAAAATCTGCAAGCATCTGCATCTTCCGGTTCAGTCAGGAAGCAGCAGGATCCTGCAGAAGATGAACCGCCATTACACCAAGGAGCATTATCTTGAGGTGGTAAGAAAGATCCGCGAAGCAGTGCCGGATATTTCTCTTACAACGGATATTATCGTCGGATTCCCTGGGGAGACAGAGGAAGATTTCCAGGATACTCTGGATATTGTAAGACAGGTGCGTTATGACAGTGCCTTTACTTTTATCTATTCCAAGAGAACAGGAACCCCTGCGGCAGCAATGGAAGATCAGGTTCCTGACGACGTGGTAAAAGACCGTTTTGAACGTCTTTTAAAAGAGGTGCAGCAGATTTCGGCGGAAGTATGCTCTGTACATCAGGGAACCACACAGGATGTGCTGGTAGAAAGTGTCAATGATCATGATCCGTCATTGGTGACAGGACGAATGAGCAACAACCTCCTGGTACATTTCCCAGGAGATGAAAGCATGATCGGTAAGATCGTGACAGTTTACTTAAAAGAGGCAAAAGGCTTCTATTATATGGGAGAACTCTGTAAATAAATCCAATGATTTGTGATAAAATCCAAAAGAAACGCTCATGCTATGTAAGAGATTTGCATAGTGAGGGCGTTTTTTATGGTGAAAAGAGTGAGTAAAAGGGTAAGTGAGATAGTCTTTCTGATAGCAGCAGGGGGAAGCACCTATTATCTGATCGAGATCTGGTTTCGTGGATTTTCTCATTGGACTATGTTTGTGCTTGGGGGAGTTGCATTGACATTTTGCAGTTTTCAGGGCGAGGTAATGCACTGGTCTGAGCCGATGTGGATTCAGATTATCCGGGCAGTGCTTTTCCTGACATCCCTGGAATTTATGACGGGGATTATCTGTAATAAATGGCTGAAGATCGGGATCTGGGATTACCGGGATCAGCCGTTCCAGCTGTGTGGCCAGATCTGCCTGCCATTTATGGTGATGTTTTCAGGACTTTTATGCCTTGCGATCGTGCTTGGAGGAGTGGTGCTCTGGGGCGTATATGGGGAGGAAAAGCCGGAGTTTCATGTGTTGTAAAAGGGACTTAAGCATTTTTTATATGTGAAAAATGATGAAATTAAGATGAAAAGAGTCGTGGGAAACCAAACTCTTTTCATCTTTTTTTGTGGATGGTTACAAAAATGAGCATAAATGCATTTTGTTAAATGTAAAATGTTGACAATTCTAGGAAAATTAAGTAAGATACAAGAAAGGTTCAAGATAAAAAACAAGTGAATATAATCATGGAAAAAGGAGGGCAGCAGGAAAAATCGGGGAAAATATAAACTGTTTTTTATTGAATGAGAAGTATATGTTATTTGGAGGAAAACTAAAAATGAATCAATATGATGAAGCCTTAAAAAAGGAGACCGCGTTTTTGGGTCAGCCTAGGGGGGTGGGGACTCTCAGCTTTGTACAGCTTTGTTCGTCTTTTTCAAACTATGCAATGAATGCCGTAATGATCTATTACCTGTATGCAAATGCACCTGCAGGTCTTGGATTCGATAAAGCAGATGCAGCACAGTTGATTTCTTTATATGCAACTGTAGTCGGAATGACAACCATCATCGGAAGCTATGTCTGCGACCGTATTCTTGGATGTCGTAGGTCACTGCTTGTAGCCAGAGTTACCGGATTTATCGGTTATACCTTGCTTGCATTTCCACTTGGGGTAGTTGGATATGCAGCTGCTATGGGATGTATGGTATTCGGTTCACTCTTCGCAGGAAGATGTATCGAAACTCTGATCGGTAAATTCTACGATGAGAACGATGGAAGACGTGACAGTGCTTTCACAATTTCTTACGTAATTTCCAATATCGGTGCAGCAGCTCCGGCCCTTGCAGGTGTAATCGCAGCGAAATGCGGATATCACGCAGCATTCGCATTATCAGCAGTTCTCTCATTCTTAGGTACTGTTGCTTATATTGCTACTTACAAAAAATTCTTCGGAAATATCGGTCTGGAACCGGATGATCCGCTTCCGGCAGATAAGAAACGTTCTTTTGTTGTAAAAATGCTTATTGTTGTTGCTATCGTAGGAACAGTTTTAGCAGTTTCATTTGCAACCGGAAAGCTGAAAATATCTTCCTTTGCAAACGTAGTAAGTACTATTTCCATCTTTATCCCGCTTGCTTATCTTGTCTTCATCTATTCCAGCAAGAAGACAGAAAAGCACGAGAAAAAGAAAGTACTTTGTCTGCTTCCACCATTTATCTGTAACGCCGTTACACTTTTGATCTGGACACAGACAATTTCAATCCTTGCTATCTTCTATGAAGAAAAAGTAAACCGTGTGATCTTCGGAGTAGAAATTCCGGCAGCTTCATTCCAGACAATCCCGGCAATCTTTGCGGTTTGCTTCGGTAGTTTTCTTACCATGCTTTGGACAAAACTTGGCAAGAAACAGCCATTCGGAACAACGAAGATGGGATTCGGAACGATTTTGTGGGGACTTGGAGCAATGATCATTGCACTCCTTTATATCATTTACCCAGGCGATGCAAAAGTAAATGCATGGTGGATCGTATTGTTCTATGCAGTACTGATGTTTGCTGAAGGATTTACATGCCCGATCGGTTACTCCATTACAGCAGTAGCAGCACCAAAAGCCTTTGTAACACAGATGATGACTGTATGGTCAATGTCTCAGTCAGTAGGAGCTGCTCTTAACATGATTCTCGTTAACTTCTATAAAGAAGGAAGCGAAGTGCCGTTCTTCATCGGAATCGGTGCAGTTGTAGCTATCCTTGGTGCAGTCGTACTCGCTTTCAGCAAGAAGCTTGCAGAAGGAATGGGAATGGAAAGAGAAGCGTAGGAAGTTTCTCGAGAATAAATCTAATAAATGTCTTCTTAAAGAAGAAGTAATAAAAAGTATCAAAAAAAGATCCTTGTCAGGCAGAGATGTCAGGCAAGGACCTTTTAATTCTATAACATTTTGCAATATTTTGTAATAAAGGAGGAAAGTGAGGTGGACAGATTTAAAAGAATGCTGCGATTATTACAATATAAACTATAAATCCCTATGTACTTATTTGCAGAAAAATAAAATATCAAAAGAGGAGGCGCTCAGCCATTATTATCAGTATTATAAATATAATCGTTTTACATATAACCATGTGACTTATGATAGTTTCGCCGCATGCTGCATGGCATATGAGATTAAACCGATCTGCGTCCAGCGATATGCAAAAAGAAAGCATTTTCTGCTGCGGCATGCGCTTTCCAGCTATTTGAATTATCATAATAAAAGAAAAATATATTTCTGCGGACAGGAATATATTACATTTACATCATGTTGCAGAGCATTTGGATGCAATGCATCTTATGTGTCGGCATACGCAAAACGGCACGGAATATCCAGAGAAGAAGCTTTGAAATTTTATATCAATCGTATTGAAAAGCAGGAAGGACAAAAAATAGATTCCAGAACATTTGTATTCCGGGATAGTATTTATCATGATTTGAGTGACTGCTGCCGCAATCTTGGTATAAATGTCAGCAGCGTTTATGGTTA